>JALVPE010000084.1 GCA_027031945.1 Candidatus Moraniibacteriota bacterium | reverse complement strand
GGAATGATGATCTGTGCTTAGAAATAAATTGATTGGTTGCCCGTGAAGCACAGGGAGTTGAATGGCAAAACCGACTAAAATGAGTGAAATATTTACTCAATTTTTTAGTTGGTTTTTTTGTTTTGTGAAATTATTAATTTGTAAAGGCATAAATATTATGTTAATACGCAAAAAGAATAGGAAGCGAATATTTAAATTATTTAACATCATAATGCTGGTGGTGTTTTTATTACAACCAATTAGTACCCCGGGATTTTTGTATGTAGTTGCTGTGAATGCAAATAATGTTAACAATACAACGCAAACAGCAATAAAAAAAGATACTAAAGAACAAACTAAAGAAAATGAAAAAGCTGTTGAAGAAAATAAAAATAAGGTCGTTAAAGCCATAGATGATGATAAAGATAAAAAAGAAGATATTGTTGCAAAAGATGAAATCAAGAAAGATGATGATAAAGTAAAAAAAGATGAAATCAAATCAGATGAAAATTCTGATGTTGAAACAAAGGGTAACAAAGACGAGGATTTGGGTGACGCAGAGAATTCAAACAAAAACATTACAAAAAATACAACAACCAAGAGTGATAATAAGGTACAGGAAGAAGTTGAATCAACTAAAGAAAGAAAAGCAGATGATAGTATAGAAGTAATTGTAAATAAAGTTGAGAAAAAAGAGATTGTTAGTAATGAAAATGATGCTATAAACGAAGTTAAATGTAAGGATAAGTGGATAGAAAAAGACGGTGTTTATACCAGGTGTGTAGAAGAAGATAAAGAATATAAACTTGATTTTAACAAGGAAGATAAATTAGGTGCATTGAAAATTAAGTTTACTAAAATTGATAAAGAGAAAAATGCAAAAAATAAAAAAGAAATTTCAATTAAGGAAGTAAAACTAACTGATGAGCAAGTAGATAAATTAGAGGCTTTGGGTAATATTGCTTATGATATCACTTCCACGATGAAAAACGGTTCATTTGAGTACGATTTGACCTTGCCATTGCCAAAAGATACTGATGTTGATAAGGATAAAAGTACTGTCATTTATGCAAAAGATGAAAAAAGCTTTGAAGGCGCAAAAGATATCAAAAAAGACGAAGGTGTCAAAGTTGATGTTAATAATAAAAAACACAAAATAGTAGTTAAAGGCGTAAATCATTTTACAATTTTTATTGTAAAAGGAATTGATGCAAGTGTCGTGCAAAAGTGTGAAAAGCCATCAGTTAAAAATGAGGTAACAAAAAAGGAATTTTGTACCATTCAAGAAGCAATTGATGACGAAAAAACAAAAGATGGAGATAAAATTACTATTGGCGAAGGGGAATATATTGAGGAAGTGTCTGTCACTAAAGCGGTTTCATTAAATTGTGAAAAAGGTGCTATTTTAAACGGTGATAAAATTAGCACAGATAATAATCCTAAGACAGCATTTATCATAGATAGTAATGAAGTTACGATAAAAGGTTGTGAAATTAAAGGCTACAGAAGAGGTGTTCGTAACGGAAAGATGGAAAGTTACACAGATATAACAATAGAAAATAATTATATCCATAACTTAAAGCCACATTCCGATAAAATATTTGCCATGGGAGATTATTCAACTATAGCAATCGATTTTGGGAAAAATACGGGAACTATGATGGTTGATACTGATGCCGGAGATCGTGGTTTTAACAAAATAAAAACTGAAAAAGATCTTGGCAAGAGATTAAATTATAAAGGATTAAAAATAACAGGTAATGAAATTTCAGGTAAAAATGATATTTATGGAGGAATTGTATTGAGTGCCATTACCGGAACCAAAAAAGAGCATATTAAAATAGAGGAAAATATAATAACAAGTATGAAGGCCAGTGCTATAGTTCTGGACTCGGTAGCTGGGGTTGATGTCGTAGGTAATACTTTGGAAAATGGTATGCTTTCCGGTATTTTTATATCTAGCAGTGAAGGAAACGAAGGCAAATATGGTGGAGGGTATGATATGTGGGAGGTTGGCAATGACTACGAACTTGGTCCAAAAGATATATGGATAGAAGGAAATACAATCGTTAATAATGGACATGCTGATAAGAAAGATTGTGGAGATTGGGCTCGACTAGGAAATAATGGTATCAGTGTCTTGTCTAATCCGGACGAGATTGAGATACATAAAAATAAAATTTCTCTTAATAGTCCATTTAGCTCTAGTAGTGTGGACAGAGGATTTGGTAATGGAGTTGCTAATTTATTACCCAATATCGAAGACGGACAAGTTAATGCATTAAATAATTATTGGGGTGATTCAAAATCAAGAGGCCCAAGAGATATTTGGAGTGGTGACGGCAGTGTGTTGGATACTAATCCCGATTCTAAAGAAGGTGATTATGCCTTTGGGAACGTGCTTTATTTTGAACAGCAACCACTTAAAGGTAATCTTGTATTGAATAAATGGGTTTGTGATGATACTTTTGATATTTTGGGCGATAATAATCAAATGAATTTTCTTACGCCAAATGCCAACGGAGAGATTAGCCATGAAGCTCAAGCGTACGTAGAAGAGCATTGTGAACGACAGCCAAACAGTGTTTATGGTGAAATCTGTACTGGTGTTGTTGGTAAAAAATGTTCTCCGTGGGATTTGAAGGATGGAGCTACTATTATAAATACTTTTGCATTGGATGAAAATTCTCCAGGAGTATTAACGGGCACTTTGGAAGTAGGGAGACATTTAATGTCGGAAGTTGATAATAATAATGCAAGATTAGATAATGCTGATATTTATGGATTTTTATGTAGTGATGATGTTGCGCCGAGTGATCTTAATAATAAATGGTGGGATACTAATAATGTTGAATTTGTAGACATAAAGCCAGATAAAACATCATATTGTAACGTATTTAATAAAGGGTTGAAATCTATTTGTGGTGATGGTGTAAAAAATGGCACTGAACAATGTGATGGTACAGATGGTGTAGAAGAGGGAGAATTTTGCACAAATCAATGTAAATTAGTTCCATTTTATGGACAAGTACAAACTGAATGTGCAGATAATGAAACACCAGTGTTAGTTGATGAAAAAATATTAGATAGTAGCAATAGAGAAAATCAAATTGAATTTAATCTGGTGACTGGCAAAAGATATTTAGTGCAAATTGCTGGAACTTATATTTTCAACAATAGATATTTTGTAGCAGGAACTGATAAATATAAATATCAAGCTGATGCTGCTTATCATACAGGAAATGGCTGGGTAACCAGTTCTAAAACAGCTGTTGCTGGTGTTAGTAGAGGTGGAGTGCATTCTGTTATTGGGGATTTAGGTAGAGGAATAGGTGTTATTGATTGGGGCAACAATCCAAATGTGAATAGTGAAGATGGTAGCAATCATATATATACGCGATTAATAACTCCAAGTTTTACTGGAAATGCTACATTTTTAATTAGTGATTGGTATGGAGATTGGTATGGAAGTAGTTGTGATAATCAAAAACAGGCTTGCTTTAATGATAATACAGGTGAATTGAAAGTATCGTTATATGAATGTCGTGCAAATCAAGAAGTAAAGGTTTGTAAAGAGGATGAAGACGGAAGATCTTTATCTGGATGGCAGTTACAATTATTAGGTAATAAAATCGAGACACTAAATGTGGCAACACAAAAAAATGGAGAAGCACCAGATATGGTAAGTTCTAGTAGTCTTCCTCAGGATGATTATGTAGTAGTTGCTAGTGGAACATATGAATATCGTGGCAACACTGGGTTGCTTGCTGATGCAAATTTTTCTCAACGACAAGAGAGTGATAAAGCAATACACTTTAAGACTGGGACAAATTTTCCATATTGGAATTGGGCTAATGATAAAGATTTTAAATCTGGATGGGAAGGATATCTTGGTATAATGGTTAATGGTACTCCAACTAATTGGAGTGATGTTTTAGCAAGTGATCATCGTTATGCTTTGGGATATGAAAATTATACCGGGACATTAACTTTTCAAGTAAAAGATAATGCTTATAGTGATAATAATGGTAATCTTAATGTAGATATTTATAAAGGTTATAGTGGTTTTACCGAAGAGGATGGTTGTGTTATTTTTGAAAATGTGCCTGTTGGCAATTATTCTATTCAAGAGACATTACAAGATGGTTGGGAAAATATTAGTGGATTAAACGATGTTTTTGTAACTACACAAGGTCAAAATACGTTTAAAGTAATAAATCGGAAAATAGATGCATCTCAAGACTGTGTTGCAGGTGAAGAAACGTTTGTTAGTGAAGTAATATCTGATAATCAAGGAACAACTGGTAATGGAGGTGTTGTTGCTAGCGAACGTTCTGATGTAAATGCAGTTCTTGGTGCACCGGATGGTGAGGCATTGGGTACATTTTATAGTCTTGGTAAAGATGGAACCATTACAACAAAATTTGAATATCCAGTGAAAAATGTAGCTGGAAATGATTTATCTTTTTATGAGATAACCTGGGGCAATCGACAAGCCTATATGCTTGAAAAAGCTACAGTAGAAGTAAGTCAAGATGGTTTGGTGTGGCAAGCAATTGGAGAGGTTAATAATCATGACAATAATGGTGTAGGAGAATTAGATTTTGATATGACAGGATGGAGTTGGATTCAATATGTGCGTTTAACGGATACGACAAATCTAGTTGGCACTAATGGTGATGGTTATGATTTGGATGCTATCAGGGCCAAAAGTGCATTATGTGAAGATCAAAATTTAGAGGCTATTTGTGGTGATGGTGTAAAAAATGGTACTGAACAATGTGATGGTACAGATGGTGTAGAAGAGGGAGAATTTTGCACAAGTACATGTCAGGCAATTCCTCAATACACAACACAACAACGTGCATGTCCATCAGGCACAACTAAAACATTATTGAGCACTGAGAAACTTGACAGTACAATTGCAAATACAGTACACATCCCACTTACGCAAGGTACAAATTATCTTTTTGAGACAACTGGAGTATATAATTACGCCAAAGCAAGTAGCAGAAAGGCGGATGCTGCTTATGGCACAATAGATGGTTTTTCTACAACACGCTCAGATATTGGTATTTGGGGAACAAATAAAGGTGTTACATCAGTATTAGGTAATCTTGGTAGTGGCATAGGTGTTGTTGAGTGGGATGATGATACAACAACAAATAGTGATCATGTGTACACTTTTGGATTTACACCAACAAAAGATATGACTGCAGATTTTGTTATTAGTGATTGGTATAGTAATTGGTATGGAAATAATTGTGATGGTCAAAATTGTTTAGTAGACAATGAAGGTTCAATTTTATTGAATGTTTATGAGTGTCGTGCAAATCAAGAAGTAAAGGTTTGTAAAGAGGATGAAGGCGGAAATCGTTTAGCAGGGTGGGAGATGACGCTTGGAACAGCAATTGTAGATGCAACACCAATTAATGTGAATAGCCCTTCAGGAAATCCATCTTTAGCTCGTACTAATACGGTAGATCTTCCTGCTGGAGATTATGTGATCAAGGTAATGGGAACATATAGATATGGTAATAATAAAATGATTGCTGATGCAGGATATTCATATCGTCCAGCTAACATTATTTATGGCACGGATGGTTGGGTTAGTGGCTTTGATCTTGGCAGTGGAAGCAAGGGACTTATGGCTTGGGTAAATGATACACCGGTTCACTGGGGACCATATAATGAGAATCATGAATATACTTATAGCTATAGTCACTCAGGTGGTCCGATTATCATTTCAATTTATGACAATTATTATAGTGATAATGTAAATAATGGTGACTTTCGCTTTGAAATTTACAAAAGAGATTTTCAAGGAGAAACTTCCGGAGAAGATGGTTGTGTTACTTTTGAGAATGTTCCGCAAGGAGATTATGATTTAAGCGAAACAATGCAAGATGGTTGGGAAAATGTCAGTGGAACCGGGAGGGTAACAGTGGAAGATGGTGAAAATACTTTTACTGTAGTTAATGAAATGTTACCGGTAACTATTAATGCTACCAAAATCATCTGTACAGATGAAAAAGATTTACCTAATATGGCTTTTAGAAATGAATGGATTACTGCTGACACTGCACAAGAGTGGGTAAATACTCACAAAAGTTGTAAGATTGTACCAAAATGGGAATTTGAATGGCAATACAAAAGAAGTGGTTGGAAAAAGTTTGATAACAACAATTCAACGCAAGTAATGGTAGATGATGTGACAAAACCAATAAAAGTGCGAGAAGCATTGCCAGAAGGGTATTTGCCGTTTAGTAATGAAGATAATAACGATGTGACGGCAGAATTTTATTGTGCTAATGATGGGTTACATTATGATAATCAGGATTGGATAGATGGCAGAAGTAATCTTAAACAAGGAGGAGAATATTATTGTGTTGCTTGGAATGTGCCAGCCAATGGTTCTGTGTCTGGAATGAAATGGGAAGATAAAAATATGGATGGTAAAATAAATAGAAATGAAAACGGATTAGATGATTGGACAATTGTAACCGGACAATATGAAGAAATTGGTCAATATGAGATTGACCCAAAAATTTCAAGTGGTATTGATATGGGAATATTTGAGGATGGGCAATACTATGTTTTGAAAGTGAATGGTACTTACGATGCAGGAGATAAAATTACAGCTGATGCCGAGTGTTCATCGCGTGATGGTAGTCCGTGGAGTACTATTGTAAAAAATTATGAGTCATATGGGGAGCAATTATTAGATCTTGAAATTAATAAACTTAAAACAGAATGGGGAATATGTAATCCAGATCATACTTATACAAAATTAATCAAAGGTAATGGTTCTCACTTTTCAGTTAGAATTAATGAAATATATAGGCCTAATGATTCTGGTAAATTAAATGTTGTTGTGTATAAATTAGATAATGCAAAAACAACACTAACAGCTGATGGTGGGGAATATGAATTTACAAATTTGATGCCGGGTAAATATATGGTTTGTGAAATGCATCAAGAAAATTGGTTACAAACGTTCCCACAATCTAGTGAAAATGGTGGATGTCACATTTTTACAATTTCTGGTAGTAACACGGTGGTAAAAAATCAAAATTTTGGCAATGTATTATCTGGAACAGGTGTTATTAAAGGACAAAAATATCGAGATGTAAATGGTAATGGAGATTTTGATAGCTTGGAAAAGAAGAAGGAAAATCGTTTGAATGGTTGGAAGATAACTCTTTTTGATGCCAATTGGAAGAAAATTTCTTCGATGGTGACAAGAGGCAAAGGACAATATCGTTTCAAAAATCTTTTGGTAGGTCAATATTATGTTTGTGAAGAAAATAGGGATGGTTGGTTGCAAACAGAACCAAATGCGGAAAGTGGTGTAGAACATGATGGACAATATTGTCACAAGGTGATTATCAATAATCCGGGAGAAAAAATCAAGGAAGTACAATTCGGTAATTTTGAAGGAGGAATTATTCAAGGACGTAAGTATATGGATTACAATGTTGATGGACTTCACCAGATAGAAGAAGAAAGATTAGATGGTTGGCATATACGTTTATATAAAGACAGTGATAGATATCGTAAATCTAGGGCACAAGAGGAAGTATTTTCTCGTTGGATAAGAGTAGAGCAAGAAGCTATAACCGGAGATAATGAAGGAAGCAATTATCAGAAAGTAAAAAAAGGTCAGTATCGTTTTGGACCGTTGATGCCCGGCAAATATTATGTGTGTGAGGTAAATCAACCCGGATACATTCAAACCGGACCAATTTTGGGGGCAAATACAGTAGATCTTGAAGGTAGATTGGTAGGAGGCGGAGTAGCTGTTGTTAATCAATCCGGTCAAGATGATGAAGGACAAATTTGTTGGCAAGCAATTATTAAGAAATCCGGACAAAAAAAGACTTCGTATAAATTTGGTAACATTAATTATGGAAAAATTATTGTTACCAAGTGGGAAGATAGTGATGCAGACGGCAAGTTTGATGATAATGAGGGTGTTTTAGCCGGTTGGAAAATGAGATTGAAAATGTATAGTGATAACGATGAAGATGAAGAGGATAAACAATTGAGTACTACTCAGAATAATTATCAAGAAATTATTACCAATGATGATGGACAGGCCATTTTTGATAATTTAAAATCAGGTACTTATAAATTAAGCGAGTTAATGACAGAATCTCAACAGTCAGATGGTTGGAAAATGACAAATATCTATTGTGGAGAGGACTCTCTTGATTTAACGGAAAATTCCGAGGACTTGGAAGTTGAAGTTGAACCTGGTAAAACAATTGAATGTTTTGTTGGTAATCAATTGATTGAGAGTAAATTATTTATTAGTAAAACTAATAATGTTAAGTCTAATGAGGTAAAAAAGAGCGGTGATTTAGTTACTTATACTATCAGAGTAAGAGCAGATCAGAATAAAGTGCAAAATGTAAAAATTACTGATTTACCACCTAAGAATTTAACTTATGTACCTGAATCTTGGAAAGCTACTTCAAATAAAAGGGGTGATTTATCTAAGATTGCTGGACTGGGATTAACTCATGTTTATGCTTCTCCTGGTGAATGGAGCTTGGGAAATATGGTTAAAGATGAAGTGATTACTTTAACTTATCAAGCTAAAATAGATGATAATGCTCCTAATGGATCATATAAAGATTTGGTTTGGGGAAATGGCACGGATATGCGTGGAGATAAATTATTAGCTTTAGCTGAAAAATCAGATTTTAATATAAATGGTGGAGTAGTTAATGATGAATTTGCCGGAACTCAAGTTGTTATTGCTAATGATGACAATCCAGAAAGTGTAACTGTAAAAGCAGATAAAAAAGAAATAGTTAAAAAGAAAAAAGTAGTCACAAAAGCTTCATCAACCATATTACCAAAAACAGGAGCTAATGGAATCTGGTTATTGATGGCTGGTGGCATGTTTGTGCTCGGATTGATTGTATTGGGTTTTTCCCAAATGAGAAAAAGAAAAAATATTTTTGGGTTAATTATATTGGTGAGTTTAATGGTTAGTATTAATCAAGTAAGTGCTAAGACTGTGGTAAGGATTGATGAGCCAGAAGCTAATATCAATAAGCCTTTTGAAATTGGGTTTGTTGCTATGGATACAGATGAAAATGATGTAATTGTTGAATGTTGGAAAAAAGGTCCAAAAGATTTAAATTTTGTCAAATTTCAAGAAGTAAATTTAATTGCCGGGGGTAGTTCCGGAGAGTGTACTATAGACGCTGGGATATTGATTGATGAAGGAGAATATCTGTTTAAAATAAGTATTGATGGAGTTGAATCTAATGTAGTTAAAACATCTTTCGAAAAAACCAGACCAGGAGAGCCAAAGTATATTAAAAAGAAAAAAGAACATTCTTGTAGTAATGAACTAGAGGTAAAAACAGCTGATGATGGGCAAACTGTTTATGTGGAAATTTATCGGGCTAAAAGTAAAACTGTTATAGCAAATAATGACTCCAAAATAAAAACCATCACTATTGGACCCAATCAGAAAATTAGATTTAATGATGATTTGAGTGGAGTTGGTTGTAAAGGAGATTATTATTATGCAGTTAGAGCTTTTGATGATCATGGTAATTATTCATCGGTAAAAGAGGAAAAGTACGAAGTAAAAATTACTAAAAAAGTAAAGGTAGTTGAGACAAATTCTGTTGAATCAGCACCAACATTTGGAAATAATTCTTCCAGAGAAGGAGTTGCAGTATCTGGTGAGGAGGCTATTAAAACAACGGAAGAACAACAACAATCAGAACAAGTAAAAAAAAATTCCAAAACAGATAAAGAAGAAAAAACTCAAATCAATGAAAAAGGTCCAAGAGTTTTAGGTGAAAGCACCACTTCTGGATTTGTTAAAATATTAAAAAATTGGAAATTTTGGTTAGTAATAATAATTTTGACGTTGTTTGGGTTGGTTGTTTATCAGAAAAAGAAGGCGAATGTTTCATCAGT
>JALVPE010000083.1 GCA_027031945.1 Candidatus Moraniibacteriota bacterium | reverse complement strand
GTCTTGAGTTAATTAATTAACTCAAGATAATATCATATTACTGACAAGTATGACATTTCTATTGAACACTAGGTATGACATTATCACAGGTAACTAACATTGTGTTGATGGTATACTAAAGGGCAATAAATATGAATAAGAAATATTAGTTTACGAAAATATATGCACAGTATAACTGAGGATCAAAAAATAAGAGTTATTAATCAATCAATGGATGCATTGGGTATTTCAATGGATATGAAAACGGATCCGAATATTATCCAACAAGTTTTGCATGATATGAAGTTAGATGACTTTCAGACGACAAATAAAACTATGGAAGTTTTTTTCAAAATATAACTATCGACAGACAACCATTAAAACCAATGTTTGAAAATATTAAAAAAGGATTAATCAATAAACATCCAGCGATTATAAAATTTTTAGAGGAAGCTTTGGATAAAAAGTGGCTTATAAAAACAGATCAAGTACAAAGAGCAGTACATAATCTTTTTGTTTTGGAGCGAATTACATCTGCTATGTGTAATGATCATAATTTTTTCTTGGAATTACAAAATCATTATAAAGATAAGGAAAAGGAATGTGGTTTGAACACAAGAAAGCTTGTATCAACTATTTTTAATGCATTGAAAATATCAAGAAGTTCTTTTAGAATATCCAAAGCAATATCTGTAGATTCTTTGATGATTTATTTTCAATTACAACGTGGTTTACAGAAAACTCCTTTAGAAATTAATTTCTTGAAAGAAAAATATCGACGAAACAAAATAAACTTTATTGAATATAAATTATTGTCTTCAAAGCAAGAGGGAGAAATTGAACATTTAAGTGAGTTTGTGAGGATAAATATTCATGAAGCAGGGGTAACTGAATTTAAAAATAATTTTAAAGACAATGCTTTTTGCGCATATGTGCTAGCAGAATATATAGAAGATAATCCACCACATCCATTTTTTGAGAAGCGAGAAATTATACCAGAGGGAAATAGTGATGATTTTTATGAATCTATTGTGAATAAGAAAAATTTATTTCCAAAAATGACTATGAGTCAGAATTTTGATAGTCTTTACACAACATGGAACTTGGCTTTTGTTGTAGGCAATTTAAAAAATTTGGATTTACTAATACCAAAATTATTAATTCCATCTTTGATAAATGCCAAAAAAGATGATTTTATAAGTATTAGAGTTATATCATTATGGCTATCGGTTAATCATGTTTTATTTAGAACTTGTGAAAAAAGAGAAATGGCAGGATTTAAAAATAAAATTGAAATGGCACGCACTTGGGAAAAAATAAATAAAGAATATAGTAGGAATATAATTAAAGAAGAGATTAATGGAACAATGGCGGAAGTGCAGAATGGATATAATAAATTTTATAAATATCCACTATATAACTTTATAAAAATGTTAAAAATGTTTCGTTAGAAGTGTTTCTTCTATGTAGCATTACTTTGCTTTTTTGTATCATATTTCCTGTTTAATACTTGCACAGATAGTGGTGAAAAAAATAGGTAATTTCTTGCATTACTTGTCATTCCCGCGAAGGCGGGAATCTAGGATTGCAAGCATATTTCTACACATTCAATGTTATTTAATTTATAGAATACTATAAGCTTTAAGAAATTATTTTAATTGTGTAATTCATATAAAACGTATTGGATTCCCGCCTATGCGAGAATGTCAATTTTTATAACTAGAGATATAAAAAATTAAAAAATAGGGGTTGTAAATTTAGGTAAAAAGTGTTATAGTACAATATCCAGTTTTTGAATGGGAGTTATTTAATATTATTCATAATAGCTATAGGAGGCTTAAGATGATGAATAAAAAAGGGTAGTAAAGTAACAAAAGCGCAGGAAATTTTGGATGCATGTTTAATGCCGGGTTTTGGTGTGTTTGCATCACCAGATCGGTACAAATATCAGTGTTGGACACGTGACTTGGCACTGGCAGTTGCTCCACTTTTGTTGGAGCATGGACGTTATGACATAGTGCGGGCACATCTACGTAATTTGTGTGAGCGTCAGCGTGATAATGGTCAGATTCCCATTCTTTTTCTCAGTGATGAAAAAAAGTGGCGTGAGAAAAAGGTTTCTGAGCGTGGTGAAAATTCCTTTATGGTTGGTCGGTATGATGCTGGCGAACTATAGAATCTAACACCTGGCACGAAGGATTCTGAAATTCTGTTTGCTATTGCAATGTATGAATACGCATATCACACAAATGATTGGGAGCTCTTGGGAAAGTTCCCGACGGCGGTTAAGCAATCCATTGATTATGTCGAAAAAAACAATATGATAAATGGGCTGGCAAGCGGTGCTGATTGGCGTGATACGATGGAGAAGGAACTCGCCAACAAGCTACTTCTTACTAATAATGTGTTGTTAGTAAGGGCATACAAGTTGAAAGGAGAGTCTGAAAAAGCTGAGAATTTGAAGCAACGTATTTTGTCACAATTTGTGTGTGATGGTTTATTTGTGGATTATCTACCTGATGGCATACGTCCTGATCCATTAGGATTAGCACTTGGTGTATTGTATGATGTGATCCCTGCGGAAATGTATGAACTTGTGATGAAGCAATTTGAGTCAGTCGATACAGATTGTGGAGTTACAATAAAATACATTCATAATCCATACTCTCCAGGTGAGCAAGAAGTTTTTGCTGAAACTGATGGAGAGGTTGTATGGCCATTTGTGGTTGGATTTACGGTAATGGCTTTGATAAAAATGGGGTATCATATATATGCACGAGAGATGTTTCAAAAAATTGAACAGCTTGATGGATTTTATGAATGGTATGATCCGCGAGATGGTAAAGGTTACGGAGCACCAGAACAGCTCTGGAGCGCAGCTCTTTATCTGAGAGCATTACATACACTGAGAATAGGAGAGTGATAGAAAAATTTGGTTAATATAAATTTTTTTATTGTAATAATGAACCAAAAAAGGAGGATACTTGGTATGGATAGATATTACTATCTTAATATTGCATTAATTCACTTAGATGATGAAAGTAAAAATAAAATTATAGAAGCTGTTGCAATTAACAAGCATCATGAGAGTGTGTATTTTCCGATAATTGCAATGAGACGTGCAATTTTTAATTGGCTATCACAGATAGAAGTGAATTCAAGCCCAAATGACTACTCAATGAGAGTAGACTATTGTCAAGAAATTGATTTTTCGGAGTATCAATATGCTTTGGATACAGAAATGAATAAGATTATTCTCACGTAAATTGTTTATAAATCCACAGATTACCATAATGGTAATCTGTGGATTTTTGAATATGATTCATATCAGTGGTATACTGTTAGTATAAGAACTCATCTAGGGTTTTGAAAAATACTCCTAAAATTAATCATAGAAAAAGCAATATACCTAAAACCCATAAACATAGTTTGAAGACGTTCATAGCGAA
>JALVPE010000082.1 GCA_027031945.1 Candidatus Moraniibacteriota bacterium | reverse complement strand
TTGAAAAGTTAACTTTAATCAAAATCAAAAATCAGTATAATTTAAGTGCCTCTGATAGGCTTATATTAATCAATAATTTATATATTTGATGAAAATTGGAGTTTGTGCGCGGACTCCCGTTATAGGGCATTGGAGAACGTAGAAAACTTATACTTAATAAATGAAATTCTTACCTTTGCGTTATGGATAAATTAACCAGAGAACAAAGAAAAAAAAATATGCAAGCTGCTAGAAGTAAAGGCTCTAAAATTGAAGTTCGACTTGCAAAAGCACTATGGAAAAAAGGATTTCGATACAAGAAAAATGATAAAACAGTTTTTGGTAAACTAGATATAACTTTTAAAGGATTAAAAATCGCCGTTTTTTGTGATAGTGAATTTTGGCACGGTAAAGATTGGAATATAAAAAAACACGAACATAAATCAAATATTGACTTTTGGCACAAGAAAATTGAACGTAATATTCAAAGAGATAAGGAAATAAATGAGTATTTAAAAAATGAAGGCTGGAAAGTTTTACGATTTTGGGGTAAAGATATCGAAAAAAATTAGACTTTTGTATATTGGAAATAATTAATGAAATCAAGAAGCGAAAAAATGAAAAAGTATAGCGAACTAAAAAAGAAAATAAACATTGATGTAGTTAAAGAAAAAAGAGAAGGCTTATCTTATCTCACACATTATCTGCATCATAGCAAGAATGGTGTATCGCAGTATTATAAGCAAAATGCAGAAAATTTTATTGCTGATTTTGTTTCGGAACCACTATTCCCCGAATATTTAAACTTAAAATTTGATGTTCCGTTTCCACCTAAAAAAGAGAAAAAATTTACATTCATTGACCTATTTGCAGGAATTGGTGGTTTTAGAATTGCAATGCAAAATTTAGGTGGAAATTGTGTTTTTTCATCAGAAATTGATAATTATGCAAAGAAAACATACGATGCCAATTTTGGAGAAGTTCCGTTTGGCGACATAACAAAAATTGATGAAAATGACGTGCCTGATCACAATGTTTTGTGTGCCGGATTTCCTTGTCAAGCTTTTTCAATTGCCGGAAAAAGGAAAGGGTTTAAAGACGAAACACGGGGAACATTATTTTTTGATATTGTGCGAATAATTGAAACCAAAAAACCAAAAGCATTTTTTCTTGAAAATGTTAAAGGGCTTAGAAATCACGATAAAGGACGAACTTTAAAAACAATTCTTAAAGTATTAAGAAATGATTTAAATTATTTTGTTCCTGAACCTCAAATAATGAACGCAAAAGATTTTGGTGTTCCTCAAAACAGAGAAAGAATTTTCATTATTGGATTTAGAAAAGATTTAGGGATTGATGAATTTGAATATCCAAAACCTTTAAAAAAGAAAGTAAAATTTGCTGATGTAAAGGAAAAAGAGACTGTTTCAGTTAAGTATTATTTGTCAACTGTTTATCAAAATACATTAAGAAATCACAAACTAAGACACGCAAATAAAGGAAACGGATTTGGATTTGAGATTATTCCTGATGATAAATGTGCTAATGCCATTGTAGTTGGTGGAATGGGACGAGAAAGAAACATTGTAGTTGATTGCAGATTAACAGATTTTACACCGATAACAAAAATAAAAGGCGAAGTAAATCGTGACGGTTGGCGTAGAATGACACCAAGAGAATGGGCGAGATTACAAGGATTTCCGGAAAAATTTGTTATTCCAGTTTCAGACGCCCAAGCATATAAACAATTTGGAAATTCAGTCGCTGTTCCAGCAATTCAAGCAACTGCAAAACAATTAATTAACAAAATCGTAGAAAAAGATGCTTAAAGGAAACAAAGGAGAATGGAGTGAAATATATACATTGCTTAAATTATTAGGTGACAAAAAAGTTTATGTAGGCGATGAAAATTTAAACCGAATACCTGATTTACTTTATCCGATAGTAAAAATATTAAGAGATGAAAGTAACGGTAATTATGAATATTCTGTAAAGGATGAACTCATTATAATAAGTGAAAACGATACAGAATTTTCAATACCTGTAATAGTCTTTAAAGAACAAGCAGAATATTTGTTTACTCAAATAAAAGAAGCACACGGCAGTTCGTTTGAAGTTCCTGAAATTGAAGTGTTTTTGAAAGAAATTAAGTGTTCAACACTAAAAGCTAAATCTACTTCAAAAACAGATATTAGAATTGTAATACACGATTTAAAAACAAATCTTCAACCAGAATTGGGATTTAGTATAAAATCTCAATTAGGCGGTGCATCTACATTACTAAATGCAGGAAAAACGACAAATTTTGAATATAGAATTAAAAACTGTAATTTATCTGATAATGAGGTTAATAATATAATTTTATTGACTTATTAATTTAAATTCTGTATATTGCACCTTTAAAATTAATACTTATGGAACAATTTAGAGGTAAGAATATACTAAACTTTGTAAAAGAACTTCCAAATGATGATGCTTGTAAAGCATATTTGGCTAAATATAAATGGCAAGACGGTTTTAAATGTTCAAAATGCCAAGGCACAAAGGGTTGTATGAAAAAAGGGTATAAATATCATTGTTATAATTGTCAACATGTAGAAAGTGCTACAGCAAATACACTTTTTCATAAAGTTAAGTTTGGGTTACAAAAAGCCTTCTGTATGGTTTTTGAAATGACTACAAGTAGCAAGAGTTTATCAAGTGTTCAGTTAGGTCAACGATACGGAGTAAGTCAAACTTCTACTTGGTTTTTTATGCAAAAAATACGCAAGGCTATGGAAAGTAGCAAAAAATATCCCTTATCAGAATTAGTTCATGTAGATGAATTTACCGTTGGTGGACAAGAGAATGGTAAGCAAGGAAGAAGCTACGATAGTAAAAAGAAAAAGGCAGTTATTGCGGTGGAACTAACAGGTAAGCACCAAGTAAAACGTGTATATATTAAGTCTATTGATGATTATTCTGCAAAATCATTAACTCCTATTTTTGAAGAGCATATCAATACTACTGCAAAAATATTTACAGATAAATGGCGTGGCTATGAACCTCTAAAAGCCACCTATAATATTACACAAATTAAAAGTGATAATGGTAAAAACTTTAAAAAGTTACATATTATTATTCATCAAGTAAAATCTTGGTTAAGAACAATACCAACTCATGTAAGTAAAGAACATATTCAGAAATATTTTGATGAGTTTTGTTATCGAATCAATCGGTCTCAATCCAAACAAACTATTTGGCATAATCATAATTCTATTATTAGAATGATTAAAAGTGAACCTATTACTTGGGAACAAATTAAATGGAAACTAAATTAATAACTCAAAAAATTTTATATAGTTTTTGTGTACACTCAATACATTTTTTTGAAGTAAATTTATGGACTAATGAAAAATTATTTTTTAAATTATTGTTTTTATTTGGTTCAAACTTAGTAATTGTCCAATAA
>JALVPE010000081.1 GCA_027031945.1 Candidatus Moraniibacteriota bacterium | reverse complement strand
ATTATTAAGATTAGAACTATATTTACTAATTTTACAATAAAATTCTTCATGTTTTTATTTTAGTATGATTTGTTTATTTGTGTCTCTTGCATCCACAATATTTTTACGAATTTTCATTCTCAACTTTTTTGTAAAGCTGGGCATACTCATTAGCCACATTTTTCCAACTCATAGTCTCTGCAATTAAGCGACTTGCGTGTCCAAACGCATCACAAAGTTCTGGATTTTCTATTAAAATTTTGAGTTTTTCCACAATTGAGTCTTTATCCTGCATTTTTATCAGATATCCATTTTCGCCATCTCGCACTAATTCTTCTGCTCCACCAGTTGGTGTCATGAGCACAGGAAGTCCGGACGCTAGAGCTTCAAGTAAATTATTACTCATTCCCTCATTGAGCGAAGGCATTACAAATACATCTGCACTGTTATAAATTTGCGGTGATTCTTCTTTGGTGTATAACCCGCTAAATACTACTCGTCCATCTAATCTATATTTTTTAACCTGCGCTTTCAATTCTTCCATTGCATTTCCTTCTCCTCCCGCAATTTGCATACGAATATGTGGATACATATCAAACAATTCCACAAAAGCATCAATAGCATAGTTAAAACCTTTTCTACGTGATAGTCTAGAAGCTAATAAAATTCTAAACTCTTTTTTTCTATCTTCTAATGTTCTTGTGCCTACTTTATAAAAAGAAGTGTCAACACCATTGTAAATCTGTAAAAATTTTTGTTTTTCGTTACTCTGTTGTGCCAATTCTGTTAATCCTTTGCTATTTGTAACTACAAATTCCGCATCATGCCACACTTTATGAATTAAAGGTGTAATAAATTTATACAACATTTCAAATCTTTCACTATAACCCGGTACATCTGCACCACGCAAAGATACGATATACGGCAAATTATACTTTTTATGTAGTCGCCATGAAATTGCACCGCACGGTACAGTAAAAAAACTATGCGTTAAATCATAATCATTTTGTGCAATAAGTTTTTTCGCAAATTGATATG
Organism: Candidatus Moraniibacteriota bacterium; assembly: GCA_027031945.1. Taxonomy (GTDB): domain Bacteria; phylum Patescibacteriota; class Minisyncoccia; order Moranbacterales. The sequence continues at coordinate 9,221 of JALVPE010000081.1, read as the reverse complement.
CCTTAAAAGTATACTTAATGAGTTCTCCTCTTGTTTGATAATTTAAATTATTCACATTTTTACCAATTGGCAGTCTATGTATAATAACATTCTTGCCAATACGTTCTTGCACATAATCATTTGTAATAGAGGAGGTTACAAGTTCAACAAAAACATCATCTCTGCAAGAATACTCTTCAAGAATATATTTTGTTGCATTTGCCGCACCGCCACCCAAAGGTGGGTATTCATAATTAAAAAATATTATTCTTTTCATGCTTTTTATTATACAACAAAATAAAAATACCGAAAACACATTTGTGTGTTTCCGGTATAGTTTTAATACTGTCCATTGCCAATATATACAAATCCATTTTTTTGCATTTTGTTTTTGCGATAAACATTACGCAAATCAACAAAAACAGGATTTGTGTGCATTGCATCCCTAAGACGCCTCATATCCAATGCCCTGTATTGCGTCCACTCCGTCATAAGAATAATACAATGAGAATTTTCTGCAACAGCATAAGCATTATTGACATAAAGCACTTCGGAAGGCAAAAGTCTTCTTGCTTCTTCCACTCCTTTGGGATCATGAGCACGAATATTTGCTCCTTTTTCCAATAGAGCCGGGATAATTGTGAGCGCTGGTGATTCACGCACGTCATCAGTGTTAGGCTTGAAAGTAAGTCCAAGAATGCCAAAGGTCTTACCAGCAATCTCACCACCAACAGCATCTCTGATTTTTTTGATCATACGTGCTTTTTGTGCATTGTTTGCCTCAACAGTTGCACTAACTATACGCAACGGCACTCCATATTCTTGCGCAGTGGCCAAAAGAGCAACTGTGTCTTTAGGGAAACAACTACCACCATATCCCGGACCGGGATGCAAAAACTTAGGACCAATTCTACCATCCATACCAACAGCACGTGCAAGTGACAAAACATCAGCTCCAACAGCTTCACAAATATTTGCCATTTCATTGATAAAGCTGATTTTTGTAGCCAAAAATGCATTAGCAGCATATTTGGTCAATTCTGCTGTTTCAAGAGTTGTTTTAACAATTGGAGCATCTCGCAAATAGAGAGGTTCATAAACATCCCTCATGATTTGCAACGCCCTTTCACTCTCAGTGCCAATTACAATACGATCCGGTCGCATAAAATCCTCAATAGCTGCACCTTCACGCAAAAACTCTGGATTAGATACAACATCAAAATCAGCGCTAATGTTGCATTTTTGATCAATGATACGTTTCACTTGTCTCGCTGTGCCTACAGGCACAGTACTTTTGTTAACTATAACTACGTAATCCTCTATATATTTTGCAATATCCCCTGCAGCTGCATAAACATAACTCAGATCCGCATAACCATCTCCTCTACGACTTGAAGGTGTGCCAACAGCAATAAAGATCACCTCCGCATCAGAAACAGCATCTCTGATGTCTGTGGTAAAGCTCAACCGTCCTTCGCTTACTCCCTTTTGAACCAAGTCTGCAAGACCTGGCTCATAAATTGGAATGTCCCCCATATTGAGCGCTGCAATTTTGTGTGCATTAATATCAACACATGTAACATAATGACCAAGCTCTGCAAAACAAGTTCCAGTCACCAAGCCTACATACCCCACACCAATCATTGTAATATTCATCTCTTTAATCCCCTCTCATCTGTATTGGTTATAACAAAGAACACGTATCAATTTTGATACGTGTTGGCAGTATAGCAAACTAAATAAAAATGTAAACAATATTAAAATTTTTGTAATTTAATATAATTAACGACGTCGTTAATGACATCATAAACGACATCGTTAAATGAGTAATTAAATTATTTTGTACTCACTTTTTTGATAACATAATTCATTCTGCCATGAACCTTGAAATAATTTTTCATCATAATATCCGCCAACAGTCCAAACACAAAAAATTGCACACCTAATATAATCAAGAATACACCTATAAGAGGCCAAATGCGTTCTGATAATTCTGCATCAAAAAATATTTTTTCAACCGCCATCCAAATCAAAATTAAAGTACCCACAAATCCCAATAATATCCCACTTCCACCAAAAAAGTGTAGTGGTCTAGAAGCATATTTGCGCCAAAACCAAATTGAAATCATGTCCACAAAACCTTTCACTGAACGTTTCCAATTGTACTTCGTCACTCCATGCACTCGTGGATGATGAGAAACTTTCACTTCTCCTACAGTATATCCATCAAGCTCCAAAATTGCAGGGATAAATCTATGCATTTCTCCAAATAAATCTATGCTCCTGAGCGCATCTCCATCATACGCTTTAAGACTGCAACCCGAATCATGAATTGAGTCCTTAAGTAAAATTTTGCGTAATTTATCCGCAGTACGAGAAAAAAACCGTTTTGAAAAAGAATCTTTTCTTTTAAATCTCCATCCGGACACAATATCAAATCCATTTTTTTTCTCTTTCAATAATTTTCCAATGTCAGCCGGATCATTTTGCAAATCTCCATCCATTGTAACTATTACCTTTCCAACAGAATGTTTAAAGCCCGCGTCAAAAGCTGCTGTTTGACCAAAATTTTTACGCAATTCAATCAAGATAAGAGGTTTTAAATTCTTACATTTTTGTACAGTATTATCAGTAGATCCATCATCTACAAAAATAATCTCATATGATTTATTTAGATTTTTACATGCTTCTAAAATTTTCTGATGTAGTTCAACTACGTTTCCTTCTTCATTATAAACCGGCACTACTATTGACAGCTCTACTTTTTTGTCTGAATTATCCATTTTAATTTTCTTAAACTTCTTAATACATCAAATCAATAAAATTGATATCAATTATTTTTTCTTTTGTCCAAAAATATGTTTTGCAGTAAAATATAAAAACCATGCCCCTACTACAAACAATATTATAAACGGCAATGAAGTAATCATAAACCTTAAAACAATATTTATCAAATTTGTTGTCTTTTTAATAAGAGTGTTGAAAGAATCCCTAACAACTTGCATTGGTCTCCAAGAATCAGATACGACTATATTAGCATCTTCTAACAAACTCACATCAATCGTTGAATACTGAGTTTGCTCTTTCAAATAATTCATTTGTCCTTCCATTTGTTCTATTTCGGTTCTAACTCTTGCTAATTCCCTTTCTATTTGTATAAGCTCATCAACTTTCTCTGCTTTATTAAAAAATGTCCTGAGCTGTTCTTCATGTTTCTTTTTGTTTTTTATTCTAGATTCCAAATCAATGAATTGAGCTGTTACATCTTGAGAATTTGAAGACTCACTCATTACAAGCGGTGCTATTTTTTTAATTTCTTCAAAAGCCTGATCGTATTGATTTACAGGTACTTTGACAACTATATAACCTTCTTTATAAATATCACTTTTTGATACATCAGAAGACACTTCATCTCCACCATATCGAACAGCAATCGCTTTAATTTCACCAATAGCATTTTCCACAGAATTAACTCTCATATCAATATGACCTTTTTTGATAACTCTTTTTTCTATATTTATATTTTTTTCATTAATTTCATTTGTTGTGTTATTTTTTTCTAATTCAACAATAGGAGACGCAACCAAATTACTTGGTGTTTCAACTACATCAACTGACATTACATCTTGATTATCAACAAATCCCGCAGCCTTGCTTGCTCTAGGTACTGAGTTTTCACTTATGGTTGACATCGTCTTATCTGCAGTTCTGCGTGACAAAAAAACAATAAGCAAAGCAAAGGTCACAAATATAATTACATACATTATTATTCTTTTTTTACTTAAATTTTCTGACATAATCTTTTATTAGCATTTTATATATAAATTATAGCATACTTATATTTATTGTAGTATTATAACAATATATATTAATTTTTTAAAAATATGAAAATACTAGTAAATGGTGGCGCAGGCTTCATAGGCTCCCACACAACAGTAGAACTTTTCAATGCTGGACACACTCCTATAATAATTGATGATTTTTCTAATTCACAAAAATGGATAATAGACCGCATAGAGCAAATCACAAACAAAAGACCTAAAGTATATGAGGGAAATTGCACAGATATAAACTTTATGGATGATGTTTTTGAAAAAGAAAAAGACCTAGAAGGCGTCATTCACTTCACTGCATTTAAAGCAGTAGGTGAATCAATAGAAAAACCTATCCCTTATTACAAAAATAACATAAATTCATTGTTGGTACTTATAGAAGTTATGCAAAAATACGGTGTAGAAAATATTGTATTTTCATCATCTGCTACAGTATATGGAGATCCGGACACAAATCCGCTTACAGAAAAATCTCCTCGGAAACAAGCAACTAATCCCTACGGCAACACTAAACTAATCGCAGAAGATATCTTAAAAGACACAGTGATTAGTAGAGCGAAGATTAAAACCATTCCTCTTAGATACTTCAATCCAATAGGTGCGCATGAGTCACACCTCATTGGCGAACTTCCTAACGGTGTACCAAGCAATCTAGTGCCATACATCACCCAAACCGCTGCAGGCATTCGTAAAGAGCTTACGATATTTGGTAATGACTATGACACACCAGACGGAACATGTATCAGAGATTTTATCCATGTTGTAGATTTGGCAAAAGCTCACATTGCCACACTTGAATATTTACAAAACCAAACTTCCCCATTTTTTGATGTATTCAATGTAGGCACTGGCAAAGGCACAAGCGTTATGGAACTTATAAACACATTTGAAAAAGTAAATAACACAAAAGTAAAGTACAAAATAGGACCAAGACGTCCAGGAGACGTAAAAGCCTGCTGGGCCGACACAAAAAAGGTTCAAAATGTAATGGGCTGGAAAGCACAAAAAACAATCAGTGATGCGATGAAAGATGCTTGGGAATGGCAAAAAACTCTATAACTAAAAATTACTATTCAAGTTTTTATGCCATATTCCAATCAAGATTCGACCTTATATTGTGACAATAAATAACTTTCAAGGTCAAATCTTTCTTATGTTACCTACATAACTGCCTAGCTTTATAAAGAACATGTAAACATAAAAGGTTTGGCATTCGGTTTTTTGCCGTGCTTTTTATAACCGAAGGTCGAACCTTAGGAGTCGCTGAGCATAAAGATGTTAATTGGAAATGATATAATATTAAAATAACAACCAGGTCGCTAAGCCTAGCGACCTGGTTGTTATTTTTTTAGGTTATTATTTTAGTAGAGACGTGATTTATCACGTGTAAAAATACATTTATCTCAGATAGACAAATTACAAACAACATTTTTTAAATTTTTTACCACTCCCACAAGGACAAGGATCATTTCTGCCAACATTTTTTTTATTTAAATGCATAATTTTATCTTCCGTCTTTTCCTCTGTTTCAAAATTAATTTTTACTTCTCCCAAAAAATCACAATATTTAGTAATTGGATTACTCAGTAGCTCTTCTTCTTTTTCCTTATACAAAAATTCTCTTTCAAGTTTTTTTAGTTTTTTCTCTATTTTTTCATTTCTCTCAGAATACATCAGTTCTTCCTCTCTTCTTTTGATTTCTACTCTCTTTTTTCCAATTTGAGACAACTTCTTTTGAATTTCTTTCTTATTACTAATTTTTTCCATTGAAAGATATAATTCCTCTAAAGAATCTAAAACTATATTATATGCATCGAAAATTGTCTCACCTAATATACCAATACCAATATCACTTTTTTTATGTTTGTCTCTAAACTCTACAATATCCAAAGCTTCTTTCAAAATATCCTCCTCAATATTCATATCTTCATCCGTCTCTTCCAAAAATGTTGCTAACCGTATATGCAATGTAATATCATATTTATTTTTCTTTGCAAGTTTATCAAAATCTTTTCTCCATTCTTCTTCATTTTCAATTTTTTTCAATATATCAAAAATAGCTAGCGAATCATTCTGCACTTCTTTATTTATATTATCTATAACTTTATAAATCTCATCAGCACAACTTGTCCTAGTTAACAAAAAAATCATGTTATCAACAAACTGAGCAAGTTCAAATTTATATTCAAGTGCACTTTTTAATGCTTTTTTAGGTATATGTTGTATACAATTTGATAATTTATAAACATTACTACACAAAGCTTTTTCATTAAATTCTATTTCAGTGAGTATGTTTTCAAAATCATCCATAATGTGCATTAGGTCCTCTTTTATAAATTCATCATCTTTTTTCCATTTTGTCCATAAAGCATAAGTAGCCATCCACAAAAAATCTTCATCCCACCTATTTTCTGTTAACTTAGCCTTCTTAAATTGGGGTAGCAATATTTTTTCCCAATAATTATCCGTTGTCAAATCCTTTCTCACAGTCTTTAATAATTCTTCTTTGTCTACATTAACACCTATTGATTTTAATTTGTCCAAAATTTTTTCTTCTGACCATTCTTTTTCAACCTCTCCTGCATCATACATATTCTCTATACTTTCTAGAAATTTTTCCTCTTGTTTGTTTTCCAAAATTTGTTTTGCTTTTTCCAAAGTATCTTGAGCAAAACTATACTGTGGATTTAATTCTAATGCTTTTTCAAGAAAAAACATACCTTCTTCAAGACGTTCTTGTGCCAAAAAACATACTGCATAATTTGCAATAACTCTAAATATTTCTACAAAAACCTCCCTATTCTCTATAGATTCCTCCATACCTAATTCAATTTCTTCCTTTGCTTCTTCAAATTTTTCTTCTTTTATTAACAAAACAGCTTCATTAAATCTCTCAAATGATTTTCCTATCGGTATTTGTGAGATTTTCAATGCAAATTCTGGTTTCCTTTGAGATTCTTCATCTCTTTTTTCTTGCGGAGTTTTATTGCCTATTCTTTGCTGAGGCGTGATATTACTTAAATTTCCCAATACCTCAGACAATTCTTCTGTAGCAGACTCAAAATTTATATATTCTTGTATAGTCAAACTGGCAATTATAGAAAAAATATCATTCATATCTCTAAAAACATACCCAAATGTTCCATTATATTTAATCCACTCTTGCACAACTTCAACACTAATAAAATTATATAAATTATATCTAATCAAAAAATCTTTAAAATCTTCTTTTGCTTTTTCAGGATCTATTTTTTTCTTCCACATTTTTTGTAAATCATTCTTTTCTTGAACACCCTCATCAGATTCATTGTAAAACAACTCAAATAAGGTTTTGGGCGTAATTTCTTCATCTGCATTCCAAACTTGTGTTACTTTCTCTTCAATTTCAATATTTTCCAAACCTTTTGAATTAGCACTGACAATTTCAAAGTTATCTCCGACTTTAGCAACACGAATAAATACCAAATTACCAACTTGCGCTTGTCTTGTAAGAGATTTTTCTTTTACATCATACACTTTCCCGCTATTTATTTTTTTAACACGCAATCCCCTATCCTTCCAAATCTTTTCTATCTTATAAATACCATAATCGTTATGCAATAAATCTGTGCATATTTTCACATCTTCACTGCTGATATTATCAAAATTATTTTTCAAATAATTTTCTAACAATGACTTTCCATTTGGCAAAACAAAATCAAAAACCAACCATTCATTAAACAGTCCATTTACCTCTTCATTGTCCAATAATTCAAAACCATTCCCCTGTTTTCCCTCAAAAAATATATCAATAGCTGCCATACATTCTGAAGGATGATTTGCTTGATTATATTCTAAAATATTTCCTATTATTCCTTTTTTCATAAAATTGAATATTAAAAGTTATAAAGTTAATCAGTAATTAGTAATCTGTTATTACAAATTATTGAAAAGCGATTACAGATTACTGATTACTGATGATTAGTTTTTTAATTTTTAATTCTTAACTTCCAACTCTTTAAATATTCCGATAAATCTTCAATCCATTGTGCTTGTTCTGGATAAAAAAGAAATCTTTCCACATCTTTTGCAGCTTGCTTTAAGTCTGTCTTTTCTGCCTGTTCTAACAAAAACTCAACAAGTTCCTTGCGATTACTGATTGGAATATCTTTCTCTTCAAAAATCTTGTAATTTGGCTCAATATTTTTTTGAGACAAAAACCAAACAAGGTCATAAAAATCACGACCCTTTTGATACGGATGAAAAACAATAGCCAACACTTTTTGCGCAAATAATGTTTCAGCACTATTTGCTATAACATTAAAACTTTTACCAAAAGTTGTAATTAATTTTGAATCATAAGTAATATTTTTCAAGGATTTAGGATCTATCTCAAACTTAATCTTTAATTTTTGATTATCACAACCACTAATACCCATTTCTTTCATGACACCAATAAATTTTACAACAATCACAAAAACATTTTGAGTTTCTTTTGCAATGATGTCAATAATAAAACCTTTTTTCTCCAATTCATTTTCAAAGAAATCTGCCAAATCATCAATGTTTATATCTTTTTTAGGGATCAAATCAAAATCTAAATTCTCCGAAAATCTCTCAATCCCATACACAAACCTTAAGCAAGTACCACCCAAAAAGGTTAACCTATTTCCATATTTAGAACTATACAATATCTGCAAAATCTCAGACTGTAAATATTCAGTCAACAATCGCCTAGTACTCGTGGTTGGAATATTATTTAAATTGGCAAATTTTTCAATATTTTTTTTATCTAACATCTTTTTGATATTCTAATAAATTATCAACTAAATTATTTACTTTTTTATCTTGAAATAATTCTTTATATTGTTCAATTGTTTTTTTATCAAAAGAAAAATCTTCATCGATTCTTAACTCCTTCCAAAAATTAAAATCTACTACAAATTTATTTTTATTTAGATACAAATAGTCCATCAAAGCTTTTTCAGCTGATGCAATATTGTAGGTTAAATTTCCTTTAGATATACTTTCATAGCCAATAAACAACTCATTTCTTATTTTTTGATAAGTAAAATTCCCAAATTCATTTTTATACTTTTCGGTTTTACGTGTTGTGACTGAAGTATATACAGATGGAATATCCGGAATAATACCATAATAATTCAAAGCAAATTCCAAACTTAAGTAGGAAGGTGTATAAATTTTACCTGCCAAAAAAACACCTTCAACATTGTCTATCTCAGAAGTTAAAACATATACCCCCTTCTTCACATTTTTGATATATCCTTTTTTTTGCCAGAAAGCAACTTGAACCAAAATATTTTCTTCATCATAAAAAATTGTTTTTAATTCTTGTGAAGTAAACACTGGATATTTTTTCATTTTTTGTTCAAAATCAAAAAATTTCATATTTTTATCATTTCTTTATAT
>JALVPE010000080.1 GCA_027031945.1 Candidatus Moraniibacteriota bacterium | reverse complement strand
TATTTAAAAATATATATTAATAATAATTTCATTATTTTTAATATTTATAAGTATATTTATTATTAAAAGAAAATTAATTAAATAAAATTTAAAATATGAGTAGAGAAAAAAAAATTAAAGTAATTTTGTTGGGGATTAGTTTATTTAATATAGCCCTAGTAATTATGCGAGATTTGTATTTTTGCACATATGATTTTTATGAAAATTGCATTATGATAGGATATGGCGAATTTTTAAGTGGATTATTCTGGATATCAATAAGTATATTTTTAACATCAATATTCACTTTTTTCATATCAGACAAAATCTTCAAAAAATGGTTAAAATTCACATTTTGGTGGTTTTTGGTAGCAATCATTTGGATTGCAATTTCACCTGACAGTGTAAACTTTCTTGCAATTCCAGCGACAAAAGAAAATGTATCAATATGGATGAGTGTGGGATTTGTAATCATCAGCATCATTATGTTTATTTGGATGAGCATAAAAGAAAAAAACAAAAAATGATAGCACAATACCACAGGGCTCCAAACCCTGTTATCACAAATGTTACCAAAAAAACAGGGGTTGGATCCCTGTTTTAAATTAAAATCTGTCAAACAATTTTGTTTAACAGATTTTTAAAAACCTCTATTGAGTGATTTTGTCAATTTGAAAACTCATCACTCTGGATGGATTTGTTGGAGTATTTGGTGTGGTGAAAAGCAGTTTTTCTGTTGGTTTACCTGTAATACCTTGAGCATTAACTGAAGCAACAGAGAATGCATAAGTAGTATTATTTTGTAGACCATCTATTTCTACATACATTCGTTCTTCTAAGTTTGAAGGCTGTGGCACAGAAATAACAATTTTTTCGTTAGAAGATATTGTTTCCATGACAATATTATAGGATGTCACATAAGGATCTGAAGTTGGTAAAAATGTGAGATATCCTGTCACAGTAGCATTGGCAAAAACAGGAACAAAAAAATACATACAAAGTGTACAAAAAAATATTCTTTTCATTAATGAACTCCTCTTTAACATTGATCAGATGTTTATCATCCAAAGTCTTTAGATTAATTATAATTATCAATAAATAAATGGTCAAGGTTATATCTTGTAACTATTTACGTTTAGTTTATGTAAAATTAAAAAATGTGCAATAACACAATTACAATAAGTGCAAAAAATAATCTATTTATATTGTTTTTAATAAGATCTAATTGGCATTTTGATGAATACTTTATATAAAGATGTTTAGTATGATATAATGTTCTTACGAACTTTAACGTGATATTAAAATTTAAATATTTAATTTTGATGACAAAATGATGAAAAAGATATTACATGGCGTTCTCGTAATGAGTTTATTTTTGGTTGGCAATTTTGCTTTTGCGGCAGGTTCGGAGGATGTGATATTTTTACATCACTCAACAGGCGGTAACTTGTATTCACAGGGTAACGTAGCTGGTTATTTTGCAAATTATAATGCGACACATGGAACAAATTATGTTATAAATGAACGCGCCTATCCCACTTCTCCATATCCATGGAATAATTATCCCTATGATTGGTGGAATTTGTGGTCAACTGAGGATGGTAATGGAAATCCTCGTACACCAAGTTGTGATTCAAATGATCCTGATATTGAGTGTTTAGATTCATTGGTACAAAATCATGATGTTATAATATTTAAACAATGTTATCCAGGAGCTGATGTGTTGGCAGATACAGGCACACCAGATGTATCATCTAGTCGTAAAAGTTTAGAAAATTACAAAGAGCAATACAGAGCACTTCGTAGAGAGTTTGATAAATATCCAGATACGATGTTCATAGCTTGGACATTGGTACCACGACATAGACTTGCTACAAATTCAGATAATGCAGCTAGGGCAAAGGAATTTGTGGATTGGGTAAAGACTGATTGGTTAACAGAGGATGGTCAAGTACACCCAAATATTAAAATATTTGATTTTTGGGGCTATGCGGCAGAGTCAAATCCACCTTCTACAAACGGTGTAGTAAATACCCTCAAATACGATTATGAGAGAAGTCATACAGGTTCTGATTCTCATCCAAATTTGCTAGCAAATCAAACAATTGGTCCTATTTTTGCACAGGAGATTATTAATAATATAGAGAGTTTTTTTCAAGTACAGTGGTGGAAACCTACTGCTACTCAAAATTTGACGTGGCAGTGGCAATTGAATACTGGAGATATTGATACGTCCTATGATGTAGATATGTATGATGTGGACTTATTTGATACACCACAAAATAAGATTGATGAACTACATGCAAGCGGCAAAAAAGTTGTGTGCTATTTTTCCGCTGGCAGTTGGGAAGACTGGCGTGATGATGCTGGCGATTTTTCTGAATCTGTAAAGGGTAATGATTTGGATGGATGGCCAGGTGAGAAATGGTTAGATATTAGAGATATGTCACTGCGACCGATTATGCAGGCTAGATTAGACAAAGCGGTAGCAAAACACTGTGACGGTGTAGAACCTGATAATGTTGATGGATATACCAATAATACAGGATTTTCACTTACAGCAAGTGATCAACTCACGTATAATAGATGGCTAGCAACAGAAGCGCACAATAGAGGGTTATCGATTGGTTTAAAAAATGACATTGAGCAAATCAGTGTATTAGTCAATGATTTTGATTGGGCATTAAATGAACAGTGTTATCAATACAATGAGTGTGATGGATATCAGATTTTTATAAACGCAAATAAACCAGTTTTTGGAGTTGAATATAATTTGGAACCATCAGAGTTTTGTCCACAGGCAAATGTAAGTAAATACTCATGGTTAAAAAAGAATTTAAATTTAGATGCGTGGAGGTTTGGTTGTGAAAATTATGCAAATAGTAATTTATACCGCTTCTGGAGTAAAAAAAATAAATCTCACTTCTACACAGCAAATGAAAAAGAAAAAAACTATATCATAGCACATTATGATGATTATGTATGGAAATATGAAGGAGTAGCAAATGATGTATTTACAACTCAAGTACCAAATTCAACACCTGTATATAGATTTTGGAGTAAAAAAAATAAAGGACATTTCTACACAGCAAGTGAAGAAGAAAAAAATTATGTCATAAATCATTATGATGATTACATATGGAAGTATGAAGGAATAGCATATTATGCATACCCAACACAACAGCCAAACACAAAACCAATATATAGATTCTGGAGCAAAAAAAATAAACATCATTTCTACACAGCAAGTGAAGAAGAAAAGAATTTAGTCATATCAAAATATGATGATTATGTATGGAAATATGAAGGAATGGCTTGGTATGTGCTTTCAAATTAAGGGTTATGGAAAAGTTATTGGATATTTCTAATAACTTTTTTATTATGTAATAAATAAAAAATTTTAAAAATTAGGAATTGTGGATAACTTTTATTTTTTTTTGCCTTTATCGTGTTATACTAAGAGAATA
>JALVPE010000079.1:7606-10424 GCA_027031945.1 Candidatus Moraniibacteriota bacterium | reverse complement strand
ATGTTTGTAGAAACAAATGCTTTTGCGTCAGTGGAACCAGTTTATAGATTCTGGAGTTCAAAAAATAAGTCACATTTTTATACAATGTCAGAAAGTGAAAAAGATTATGTTATAGCAAATTATGATGACTATGTGTGGAAATATGAAGGAATATCTAATTATGCATTAAACAGTAATTCTATATCAAATAATGACATATCTTCAAATGCTGCAATAAATTATTCAAAATTAGATTTAACTGGAAATATTCAAGCTTCAGATTTAGCATCAAACGGTTGTTCGGTTGGGCAAGTTTTAAAATATGGAGGATATGCTTGGACTTGTGGAAACGATGATAATACTGGAAGCACAATTGGAAATACTATAGAGTCATCCGAAATTACTGATGGAACTATAGTAAATGCAGATATAAATTCTTCAGCAGCAATCGATTATTCAAAATTAAATTTAGGTACAAACATTTCATCAAATAACATAACAGATGGAACTATAGTAAATGCAGATATCAATTCTTCAGCAGCAATCGATTATTCAAAATTAAATTTAGGTACAAACATTTCATCAAATAACATAACAGATGGAACTATAGTAAATGCAGATATCAATTCTTCAGCAGCAATCGATTCTGACAAAATTAATTTTATCAACAATACTGTTGATGTTTTTAATGGGACATTTGAAGGGGATGACAATGGTAAAATGCTGATGGGCACAAGTTGCGGTTCTAATGGTGATTGTGCAAGTATTACAAAAGATAAAATTGAATTAAATAATTTTAATATAAGTGATTACTCGGTGGAGATGATAGCTTCTTGTACTGATGGTGCAGAATATTCTTGTTCTACTCTTCTTGATGATAGACCAGTCATTAGATTTTATGATGAAGCACATAATAATAACTCTTTAATGGGACTTTCAGGATTCAATAATTCATTTGTAATTGAAGATGGGAGTGGCTCAAGAAGTGATCTTATTATTGGAGATATAAATACTTACGAGGTTGCTGCTAGAGGTGTTACTGCTGGTGATAACACTACCAATACTTTTCTTGAATTTAAAAATACTTCTGCTGGAGCCCCAGCATCAGCAGATTGCGATGACGATTCAGAAAGAGGTCGAATGTCAATTGACACTACAAATAATCGTCTTTATATTTGCAATGGTGCAACTAGAGGATGGGATTATGTTACGTTAACGGATTAATTATTGCAAGTAGATGTTAACATAAAGTAGATCATGTTATATTAAGATACGAAGCAAAGATCCTGTATATTATGGAATAAATTAAACAAGCATTTAGATTTTGAATTCACAGATAATGTGCCGGCATTTTATGTAAGCCTTAGTCAATAGATTTAGATTGCAACAAAAATTTATTATGATACAATGAGAATGCCTATAAATTTAGGTGTTTTTATTGTATATTTATGAAAATGTTTAAAGAATTAAAAAAACATGAGAATTATAAAGAATTGATTTGGGTTTTAGCAAAAACTGATTTTAAGCTTCGTTATCAAGGTTCTGTTTTGGGCTATGTGTGGGCAATACTAAGCCCTCTATTGTTATTTCTTATATTAAATTTTGTTTTTACGAGTATTTTTGCACAAGCCGCTGGACGAGGTGGTCCAAATCATTATTCATTACAGTTGTTAGTTGCACTTATGTTGTTTGGTTTTTTTTCAGAAGGAACAAATTCTGCTATGAATTCACTTAATACAAAAAATCAACTAGTAACAAAAATTTATATTCCTAGATGGACGATAATTATAGCCTCAACTATAAATGCTTCAATGATTTATATGGCCAATTTGTTAGTCATTGTGGCTTTTTTTGCTTGGTATCATTTTGTGCCTTCACTATTTTCTTTTGTTTTATTTTTATTTTTTTCAGTTGTTATGTATATAATCATAGTTTCTTTTGGATTTATTGCAGCGCCTTTGATTTTGCGTTTTAAGGATATTGGTATGATTTGGGCTGCTTTATTATCAATGCTTTTTTATGCAACTCCAATATTTTATCCTTTAACAGTTTTGCCGGAATGGTCACATAAGTGGATATTGTTAAATCCCGTGGCTTTTATAGTTCATTTTACAAAAGAATCGATGTTTGAAGGGCATTATGCAGATCCCATACAATATGTAATATTTTTATCAATTGTAGCAGCTGGTTTTTTGTTTAGTGTTTGGTCATATAGAAAGATGGAGCCCAAAATTGCAGAATATTTGTAAGAAAGACACATGAAAAAAGTTGAAGGTAAGTTGGCAAAAAATAACCCTGCTATTATTTAGCTTTAGCATAAAAAGAAAATCAAAGATTTGAGGTTCAATCTTATTTAGTTTTTCTTGGTTTATAGTGTGAGACAGAGCTCCAAACCCTGTTTTTTCTTTGAATAATCTCATGAAAACAGGGGTTGGATCCCTGTATAGAGTGAGTTTAAGTAATTGTTAATATAGATTTTGACAGGAATATCGAGATGATGAATAATGTATTTATTCAAACTATTCTCAAAAAATACTTGTAGTGGACGGTCATGACTGTCCACTACAAAAATGATAAAAAGTAAAACAGTGGTTGTGTTCCTGTGTGTGATAAGCTTGAATCGTTATTGAGTAAATTATGGTATAAGAGTTAGAATTATGGCATAATTAGCTCAACACAGTTTAATATAGAAAACTATATTTATCTGTTATGAGGTTTTTAAATTTCAGGTAAAAATTCAAGCTATAGATTAAAAGTGATAATTAAATGAAAAATAATAACCAAAAATACAATGTCATGCCGGACTTGATCCGGTATCTATATCTGGGTTTAATAAACA
>JALVPE010000079.1:0-7596 GCA_027031945.1 Candidatus Moraniibacteriota bacterium | reverse complement strand
TGCGTCTCTACAAAAAAAGAGTGATGACGGTAGTGGCGCATCGCGATGCGCCTCTGCAAAGAATGTATACACAGCTCTAAAAGTAAAAAATATTGTTTCAAATTCTACAAAAACGCATAAATTTGGTAAAATCGCCAAAATAACATATAATTAGGTGATAATTTATAGTTAACAAATGAAATGAATTCGGGCACACTTGAAAAAAGTATAAAAAACTATTGAATATTCAAGTATGACTGAAACTTTTGAAAAACAGAAGATATCAAGTATGCTTGACTATATTTTTAACTTATAGTAAACTATAGTATATGAAAATCAATAAAGATAAAGCAATTAAAATAATTAGTTTTTGGCATGAATCCCTAGATAATGGAAAATTATTTAGCAGGGAAGTAATAGAAAGTGTAGATTTTGACAGTAAAGAAATTGTTGATATAATTGGTCCACGTAGAAGTGGTAAATCTTCATTACTTAAACTTATAATAAATCGGTTTGATATGACTGATAACTTTTTATATGTCAATTTTGAAGATCCTTTTTTTATAGAAAATAGAGATGCAAATGTTATAGAAGAATTGATAGAAGTGTACAATGAGTATTTTAGTAAAAATTTAAAATATCTTTTTTTCGATGAAATACAAGAAATTGAAAATTGGGAAAAAGTGATAAGGAAATTACGAGATGGTACAAATTATAAGATATTTATAACAGGCTCATCTTCTGTATTGCTTAGTAAGGAATTATCTTCATTAATTACAGGAAGACATCTGACAACAAAAATGTTACCACTTAATTTTCGTGAATATTTATTTTTTGAAAAAATAAATATTGATTCACATAAAGACATTGTTTTAAAAGAAAAAATAATTAACAAAAAGTTTGAAGAGTATATGAGTATTGGAGGTTTTCCGGCAGTTGTTTTGAATAATAACAGAGAATTACTGAAGGACTATTTTTATGATTTTTTGCAAAAAGATATTGTGGCACGATATGACATTCGTGACAAAGATGCTATAGAAAAAATGGCAATATTTTTGATGAGTAATTCCAGTAAGATTGTTTCTATATCATCTATGAAAAAAGCATTTGATTTATCTTTTGAATCAGTAACAAAATATCTAGAATATCTAAAAGATGCATTTGTTGTTTTTGAATTAAATCAATTTTCATTTTCACTTAAAAAACAAAATAAAGCATTATCAAAAGTGTATAGCATTGATACAGGATTAGCACAAAGTGTGTCATTTTCTTTTTCAAAAAATAGTGGTAGAATTTTGGAAAATATTATTTTTCTTCATTTGATACACAAATTTGATAGTATTTATTATTATAAAACAAAAAATGACTTAGAAGTGGATTTTTTGGTACGAGAAAATCAAAGAAATAAACAACTTATTCAAGTATGTTGGGATTTAGAAGACGAAAAAACGAGAAAAAGAGAAATAAGGGCACTTGCAGTAGCAATGGATGAATTAAAAATGAAAAATGCTATAATTATTACCCGTGATGAATCGGAGGAACTTGTGTTAGAAAAAAAGAAAATAACTGTTATACCAGCGTGGAAGTGGTTGTTGGAAAATGGATTTTAAATAAAAACTTAGAATTGAAAAATGCTGAATGGCATATGGAGATGTAGAGCTGTATATAAGCTAACGTAACTACTAACCTTTATCTAGCAAAAGACCCATATTCAGAAACCTGTCTTTGCCGGCAGGCAGGTGTTTATTTCTTGTAGGGACAGTGTCTTGTGCCTGTTCGAGATATTTAGAAATAATACCATTTCTAAATAATTGATAAACAAAAGAGGGTAGTTACAAGGACATAGTAGGGACAATGTCATTGACTTGTTCGTTGCATATTAATTAAAAATGCACAAAGTAATATGGAAAAACGATATTTAAATAAAAGCAACATTGACTCTCATCTTGAAAAGATATACAATTTTAGTGAATTAAATGATACGATTGTATAACGAAAATAAAGAATTTTTTAGAAAGTTTAATATTTGGATATACTAATAATTCCTCAGAAGAAATGAAGGATGATTTTGCTGATTTCTTTTTGCGTACGAAATCTTCTGAACAGAAAAAAATTTACAAAAGAGTTATCAAAAAAGCAAATGAAGATCAAAAAAAATATTTACTAAAGTAATTTATTTTTAAATAACCACTACATAATACCACCTCTACCTTATCAGACATACCCCTCTTAAAATGGGAAGAAGTTAATTGAGAATGGTACAATAAGTATTTACAGTAGTGACAGTGTCATTGACTTGTCAGTCATATGTTAATTAGAAATATTGTTGTCTGGAATTTGAATACAATGCCAACAGAGGATTTTGAAAATATACAAAAAGCAATAAGTAAATTTTGTGAATAAAAAACGGCCCCCCGAAGGGAGCCTCAGAGCTTCGCACAAGGCGAAACATTTATATTTATGCTATACTACAATTGCGAATCTTGTCAAATCACGTAAATTAAATGAAAAACAATAACCAACAATCAAATAAAAAGAATCGTTATTCCTGTGAAGATAAAAATCTTGAAAAGACTCCTGCCTCCGCAGGAGTGACAACTTCATGTCATTCCCGCGTAGGCGGGAATCTAGTGGATGAGAATCTTGTCGATGAGAAAAAAACTCACAAAAAAGTAGGGACGCATTGCAATGCGTCTCTACAGAGGAAGACTTTAAAAACATAGAAAAAATATAAAGAACCTATATTTGAACATGGAGGCGGTGCATTGGTAACAACATTTTATAAAGCACAAAATGACGGTGTAAATGACGGTGTAAATGGCGGAGTAAATAATATTGAAAAAATAATCAAAGAAAATCCAGGAATTAATGTTAAAGGAATTTCAGAATTAGTTGAATCATCTCCAAGAACTATTGAAAGAAATATTAAAAAGTTGCGAGATGAGCAAAAATTGAATTTAAAAGAAGTCCAAAAACAGGCGGATACTTTATCATAAAATAGAGCAATGAAAAATAATGATCAACAATCAAATAAAACAATTAAATTTTCACAAAGAAAGTGAAGATTAGCTACTATATGGTAGACAAGTTGTTACGCGTTGCTACGAAAAAATTGATATTTTTTACAAAATGTGTTAATATTATACTGTAACTTTTTACAATTATTATAAAAATATGCTTTTTCCTCGTAAAATACAAAAAAATATTGATAAATGGTTATTTGAAAAAGAAATTATCATTTTAAATGGTCCGAGACAAGTTGGTAAAACATCTCTGTTAAAATTAATTAAAGAACAACTCATAGAACAAAATATATCTAATGAAAATATATTTTATTTAAATTTGGAAGAAATTGATGTTTTAGACGATTTAAATAAAAGTCCGGAGAATATATTAAATTATATTATCAATAAAGAAAATAAAAATTATTTTCTTATAGATGAAATACAATATCTAGATAATCCTTCAAATTTTTTAAAACATTTATATGATAAATATGTAGATGAACTAAAAATTATTGTGACAGGATCTTCAGCGTTGGAGTTAAAGGCGCAATTACAAGACTCTCTTGTAGGTAGAAAAGTTTCATTTATGGTAAATCCATTGTGTTTTGAAGAATTTTTGCAGTTTAAACAAGTTGATTATTTGAAATATTTAAATAAAAAAGAGATTCCAATTGAAATAAAAAATAAATTTGACAAGGACTTGGAAGAATATTTGATTTATGGAGGGATGCCTGCTGTTGTATTGCAATCTAATATTGAAATGAAAGAAAAAATGTTGCGTGAATATGTTAACACTTATATTAACAAAGATATTCGTTATATAGGAAGAATTGATAATATCTCTCAATTTAATGCTGTTATTAAAATACTTGCATCACAAATTGGTAAATTATTAAATATCGCAGAGTTATCAAATACTTCAGATGTTGTCAGGAGGCATGTTGAAAAATATATAGAACTATTGGAACACACATTTGTTTTGAGTAAAATAAACTCATTTCATAATAATGTCAGAAAACAAATTGTAAAAATGCCTAAAATATATTTTTTTGATTTAGGATTACGTAATGCAATATTAAATAATTTTTTAGCAACTGAAAATAGGCAAGATGGCGGTGATTTATTTGAAAATTTTGTATTTTTAGAATTAAAAAATAACATTAAAAATGAAATATTTTTTTATAGAACAATATCAAAATCTGAAATTGATTTTGTTGTTGATAATTCAAAAACAATTAGTCTTATAGAAGTTAAGTATAAAAGACTAAAGAGAAAAATTGACTCTAGGGTGCTGAAGGGTTTCAAAATGGCAAACAATAAGAAAAAAAGAATGTTTGTAGTTAGTTTGAATCAACTAAATAGGATAGATGATGTTGATTATGTAGATTATAGGAATGTGTCAGATATAAGTTAAGTAATATTTCAAATGTAATTGAAACTTTTAAAAATATGAAAAACAACAACCAACAATCAAATAAAAAGAATCGTCATTCCCGCGCAGCCTGCCTGTCCGGTAGGCAGGGCGGGAATTTAGCGGAAGAGAATCTTGTTGATGAGAAAAAACCTTCCCACATTTAAAAGATGTGACTGAGGAGCAGTTAAATAGCGAATCCAAAGTTAATAATAAAAAAAGAAATATAAAAATTTTGATTCTTGGCATCAAAAGAAAAAACACATACACGCAAATCGTAAATCTGTATTTGCAAGAAAAAAAGAAATGTGTGGATATGTGTATGATAGATTTGGCAATGAAAATTTAAATATAACTTTTGATAAAGAAAGGCACAAATTTTGTCGAGATGATGAATAATGTATTTATTCAAACTATTCTCAAAAAATATTTGTAGTGGACGGTCATGACCGTCCACTACTGTGCAGGAGTGAGTTTGTAATATGGCCCGTAATGTTTAAGAAATTAAAAAACATACGGTACAGATTGTAAAACCCGTACCTACAAAGTGGCTAGTAAATAAAAACGGTTCCCCGAAGGGAACCTCAGAGCTTCGCATAGGACGCGCGAAACATTTATATTTATGCTATACTACAATTGCGAATCTTGTCAATTACATAAAATACAAGAATGAAAAATAATAATCAACAATCAAATAAAACAACCAGAACCTCCCCGCCTTTAAAGGAGAGGACTGAGGGGTGGTTAGAAAATAAAAATCTTGAAAAGACTCCTGCCTCCGCAGGAGTGACAACTTCATGTCATTCCCGCGCAGCCTGCCTGTCCGGTAGGCAGGGCGGGAATCTAGCGGATAAGAAAAAACCTTTACAAAATAGTAAAAACACATCGCAATCTGTCTGCCGGAGAGGTAGATGCGCCTCTACAAAAGATAACGATGGCAGTAGTAGCGCATTGCAATACGCTTCTACAGATAAAAAAGAAATAGTTATCAAAGTAAAAAATGCTTCAAAAATTTTTAGAATTCCTCATAAAAAGATAGATTCACTCAGAAGTGTATTTGTAAATATGGGTAGAGGCATTACTACTTATGAAGAATTCAAAGCACTTAAAAATGTTTCTTTTGAAGTAAAAAAAGGAGAATTTTTTGGTATCATTGGCAAAAATGGAAGTGGTAAGAGTACGCTCTTGAAAATTCTTGCTGGAGTATATTCTCAAGATGAGGGTGAGGTGGAAATAAATGGACTTATATCTCCATTTTTGGAACTTGGAATTGGTTTTAATCCTGAACTATCTGGAAGAGATAATATATACCTCAATGCAACGGTGCTGGGACTTACAAAAAAAGAAATTGATGAAAAATTTGATGATATTGTAAAATTTGCAGAATTGGAAAAATTTATTGATCAACAACTCAAAAATTATAGTAGTGGAATGAGTGTGCGACTAGCTTTTAGTGTATCAATCCATGCAAATCGTGATATATTGCTCATGGATGAAGTGTTAGCTGTGGGAGATAGCAATTTTCAGAAAAAATGTATAGATATATTTGAGGGTTATAGTAATACAAATAGAACTGTAATACTGGTAACTCATGATATAGGCGCAGTGAGAAAGTATTGTGATAGAGCCATGCTTCTTCACAATGGAGAGGTGATAAAAATAGGAGAGGTAAACGAAGTTTGCGATGAATATGTAATGAAAAATATGTCAGCACAAGCTCGTGCAGAATTGGAAGAGACTGAAAGAATGAAAGAAAAAGAAAAAAAGAGAGAAAGGCAAATAAAAGAGGGAAAAAACAAAAGAATAAATAATAATAAAATCACAAACATTAAAGTATTTGATAAGGATGGCAATGATTTAACAATTTTAACAAAAAATGATGATTTTTATGTGGAAGTAAGTTTAGATATTGAAAAAGTTAAGCGCAATCTTTTGCTAGCTGTGCAAATTTTTGATAATCAGACTGATACATTTTTGTGTGGCAATAATACTGAGGCTGATAATTTTGATTGTAGTTGGCAAAAAGGTGAAAATGTTTTCAGGATTTATTTCAAAAACACAATGTTTAATACAGGTGAGATATATGTGAAAGCAGTATTATTTCAACAAAAGGGTGAAGAAAGTATAATTGTAACTATGGACTCAACGAAAGAATTAAATAATCGTGTTATAAAAATCAAAAAACAAGAAGGGTCTGGTGCTGGTATAATGCGTATTGAACACGAATGGAGTAGGGTTAATTAAGAATTAAATAAAATTGTCATTTCTGCGGAGTTCTATATTGTCTGGTATGGAGCGGAGGCGGGAATCTAGAAAACATTTTTAAAAATGAATAAAAATAGCAAAAAAGGAATAGTAATATGGTTTACAGGGCTGCCATGTAGTGGTAAAACTACATTATCAAAAGAAATTGAAAAATATTTCCAAGAAAAAAACCTACCAGTTCAACGATTAGATGGTGATGTGGTGCGAAAAACTATCAGTAGAGATTTAGGTTTTAGCAAAAAAGATAGAGATATAAACATCAAAAGAATGGCATATTTAGCACAAATGTTAGCTAATCATAATATAAATGTGATTTCTGCTTTTGTATCTCCATATAGGGAAATGCGAGATTTTGCACGTTCTTTGCAGGAAAATTTTATAGAAATCTATGTAAAATGCTCTAAAGAAAAATGCATAGAACGAGATGTAAAAGGAATGTATAAAAAAGCATTGAATAATGAAATAAAAGATTTTACAGGTGTGCAAGATCCATTTGAAGAACCTCATAATCCAGAGTTGACAGTAAATACAGAAAAAAATAGTATAGAATGCAATATACGAGAGATTATAGATTATATAGAAAAACAATCAGCACAAGTCTAATTTATGTCATGTAAATTTATATAAATATGAAAAAGCAGATTACTAAACGATGTTAGTAATCTACTTGTTGAATTTTGGGGATTTTATTCCCAAAGAATAGCATCTTCAAAATTTGCACCATCTATGGAAAGTGAAACCCAATGTTGACCATCTTTCCATCCACTAATGTCAAGATAATCATCTTGATTAACATCAATGAATTCACGTTTATCGTTGTTAGTCCAACCATTATTGTACGAAAATGTCCCAGAAATAATCAGTACAGAATCCTCAAAATTCCGTCCATCAATTCCATAGGCAACACGCACTCCATAATCCCCGAAGCCATAAACA
>JALVPE010000078.1:14595-28954 GCA_027031945.1 Candidatus Moraniibacteriota bacterium | reverse complement strand
AGATAGAATTATATTTGCAAGTGAAGATGGAACACTTCAACAATCGGTAGCACAAAGAGATGATAAAGGAAATATATTAAAAGATGAAGATGGTAATGTGATAGAGGATATAAATGATGTAGCAATTCTAACTCTAAATGGATTGTTGAATACAAAAAAGATTGTAACGGAAGAATTAGAAACGAATACACTTACAATTAACGATGATATAACAGTAGAAGACGATAATGGAGATAATGTAAATGCTTCTTCTGTGGGAACTGCAATTATACCTGTGGGTGAAACTAAAATAGAGGTATTAACCAAATCACTTAAGGATGGCAGTAAGGTATTTGTTACACCTATTAGTGACATGAGCGGAAACAGTTTTCACATTGAAAAAGAATATGAAAATAATTTTTTTAGAATTATTATAGAAAAAGTTTCTGAAATAGATTTGTCATTTGACTGGTTTATTGTAAATTAAAGAAAGCTTTCAGAGTTTTAAATTTCTTATTTTTATAAGCTTTGCAAACTTTTATGATTGGTTTGTGATTATTGCTTGTATGTCTGTATACTTTTAATACAATTTTTTAGTTATTGAGTATTGATAATATGAAGTGCCCATTCTGTAAGAAATCACAGCAGACACGTGTTGTTGATTCTCGAACAATCAAAAATGGTCGCAGTGTGCGACGTAGGCGGGAGTGTTTGAAGTGTAAGGAAAGATTTACTACTTATGAAGATGTTGAGCTTTTGAGACTTACTGTGATTAAACGTGATGGTACAAGAGAAGAATATGATAGACACAAAGTAGAAAATGGACTTAGGAAGGCACTTAAAAAACGACCGGTGACAGAGGAGCGCATTGAAAAGGTTATCGCAGAGATTGAATATGAAATTCAATCAAAAGAAAAACGTGAAATGAAAAGTCGTGTCATTGGTAAGATCATCATGGATAAACTCAGAGATGTTGATGATGTTGCTTTTATACGTTTTGCGAGTGTGTATAAGGCTGTTGGTTCAGTAGATAGTTTTCGTAAGGTAATTCAAGATATAATGAAAGATTAAAATATAGAACTTATAGTGCGTTTTTTATTATAATATATGGAAATTAATGTTAAGGTAATTACTAAAGCCTATAAAAATATTGTTGAAAAAATTGACAATAAAAATTATGTTGTAAGGACAACGACCATTCCAGTGGACGGTAAAGCAAATAAAATGGTCCAGAAACTATTAGCTAACCATTTTGGTGTAGCAAAGAGCTGTGTGCAAATCACAAAAGGAATAAAGGCTAAAAATAAAGTTATTGACATTGACAATAATTAAGATTTATTTAATATACTGGTATACTTAGTTGTTGATAAGTAGACTAATTATTAATACAATAAATTAAATGTCTTTTTCTCACATTTCTAGATTTGTGTTGTGGGGTTCAATAGGGTTTATTTTTGGTGTTGGTTTAGTATTCTCTTTTACCATATCACTAGATGTAGCGCTTTTTTTTATCATAATTATCATCATAAGCACCGTTTTTATTTTTTTACGTAAGACCTGGCTGTGGTGTTTTGTTTTTTTCTGTCTTTTGGCATCAGTGGGCATGATAGTTGGTAATAATACACTTGAAAGAATTCATTATATTGAGGGAAATACGGGAAATATTGAAACTGGAAGAGCAATAGTCATTCGAGATATTGTACAAAAGGGTTGGAATACTAGTGTCATATTAAAATATGAAAGTGGTACAACAGTTATGATAAAAGACAAAAAATATACGGAACTTACATATGGTAGTGTTGTAGATTTAAGATGTAGGATGTCACTGCCAGATACGTATGACAATTTTGATTATCATAAATATCTTGTTATGTCCGGAATTGATTACATTTGTAGTGATTTTACATATGAAATTATTGATCATAAATCTACAATTTTAAGTAATCTTGCACAATTTCGTTCTCACATGGAATCTGTTATAGATAATATAATTCCAGCTCCGGAAGCAGGTCTTGCAAACGGATTGCTTTTTGGTGGCAGTAACAAACTTTCAAAAAAATTACAAAATCAATTTGCAAAGACGGGTATGACTCATATTGTTGCAGTAAGTGGCTATAATGTATCGATTATTGTTATGGTTGCAATGGGATTTGCAATCTTTATAGGAATGCATCGTAAATATGCCATTTGGTTTGCTATTATGGGTGTAATATTTTTTGTAGCACTTATAGGTTTTCCATCATCAGGTGTACGTGCAGCAATTATGGGAATTTTAGTTCTTGTTGCAACAATTTATGGTCGTGTATCACATGTATATGGAGCAATTTTTTTTACAGCAGCAATAATGATTGCATTTAATCCACTACTTTTGAATTATGATGTTGGATTTCAATTATCTTTTTTGGCAACTCTTGGAATTGTATCGGTATATCCATTGATGGAGAGAGGTTTTGTGAATAGGAAAACTATTTTTGGTATTATCGATACATTATTACTTACAATTAGTGCACAATTATTTGTAATGCCTATTATTGCATATCATTTTCATACAGTCTCGATTGTGTCATTTTTAGCGAATGTTTTGGTTTTACCGATTATTCCATTTACAATGCTGTTTGTATTTTTAACCGTTGTCACAAGTCTTTTGTTTTATTCGATGGCATTATTTTTTGGATGGATATCATATTTTTTATTGTGGTATGAAGTATGGATAATTAATGATTTAGCTAGAGTGCCTTGGGGAAGTATAACAATCGACAATATTAGTATATGGTGGTTTGTCGTGTATTATATGACAGTGGGATTTATAGTTTATTTATTAAACAGATATTTGTATGAAATTTAGAAAAATAATTTATGGTTTTATAGGTATTGGGATAGCATGTGCTATTGTTTGCGGAGTAATTGTTTGGGATATATTGCACTTTAGTGATACCACAGTAGCTTTTTTGAATGTGGGACAAGGTGATTCAATTTTAATTTCACATGGTTCATATCAAATTTTGATTGATGGAGGACCGGATGGTACGAGGCTTATGGAACAACTTGGAGCTCAGATGCCATTTTGGGATAGAAATATCGAAATTGTTATAGCAACACATCCGGATAGTGATCATATTGATGGACTTATTAGTGTATTTAAAAATTATTCAGTTAATCAGTTTTGGTATACAGATGCAGGCAAAAATACTTCAGTATATAAAGCTCTTAATTATTATGTAGAGAAGGAAAGTAATATAGAAAAGATTAGTACATACAGAGGGCTTCGTGCAAATATTGGAAATGGAATATATTTAGATGTTGTTTACCCATTTAAAAAATCTATGGAAGATATAGACAATATAAATGATTCAAGTATAGTTACATTATTAACGGTAGGTAAGGAAGTATTTTATTTTGGTGGTGATCTTACTTCGGAAATTGAGGATGTGCTACCATTAAATAATAAAATTACAATATTAAAAGCTAGTCATCATGGTTCAAAATTTTCTACAAGTGATACTTTCTTACAAAAAACCAAACCACGAGATGTAATTATTTCAACTGGTAAAAATAATCGCTATGGACATCCACATAAGCGAGTGTTGCAGAGTGTAAAAAATATAGGAGCACAAATATTTCGTACAGATCAACAAGGGACGATAGTATATAATTGTCATCAAGAAAAATGCGATGTTGTATTAAAAAAATAATTACTATAATATTTTTATATGGTTGCATATTATTTAGTATACTGTTATAATTTTTTGTAATATATAATTAATTTTTAACTTAAAATATATGGAAAAAACAGCAAGACGTGAGAGGACGTTTGTAATTATTAAACCTGATGGTGTACAACGTGCACTCATAGGAAACATTGTTTCCAGGTTTGAAAGAACAGGACTTAAATTTGTTGGATTTAAATTCCTTGTGCCAACTGAAGAACAATGCTGGACACATTACAATAAAGATGATGATTGGTTTTTGGAAAAGGGAGCAAATATTGTTAAAGCCCGCAAGAAAGCTGGTGTGTCAGTAGAAAAAGATGACATTGAATACGGAAAGGATATTGTGAGGCAATTGGTAACATTTATGACATCAGGACCGGTGCTTGCTATGGTTCTTGAAGGAAATGAAGCTGTTGGTGTAGTTAAAAAACTTGTAGGAGCTACGGAACCTTTATCATCTGACGTGGGAACTATTAGAGGTGATTTTACTGTGGATTCATATGATCTTGCTGGTATTGATGAGCGAGCTGTGCGTAATTTAATCCATTGTAGTGATTGTCCAGAAGAGGCGGAACGTGAAATGCAAATATGGTTTGATAAAGACGAATTGATTGATTATCGTTTAGTGGGAGAACAGATACAATATGATGTGAACCTGGATGGTATATTGGAATAATAAATGTGTCAGAAATTGACTTGAGCATTATGAATGATTTATGTTTAAATTGGACTTGACATCAAATTTAATAAATGATAATGTATTTATAACGTTTTAAATCTTTCGGGTGAAAGACAAAAAACATAGACACTTGCATAGATGGACAGAATCATCTATAATGTATTAAGTGTTAGTTTTTTTATGACAATAAAATTTAATTTATAATTAGTAATTAACAGTTGCTCGTATGTGTGGTTAATTGCATACGTAGCACAAAACAAAAGTTATGGCTGAAGATTTTGATCGCAGTAAACCGCATGTTAATGTGGGAACAATTGGTCACGTTGATCATGGTAAGACAACTACAACCGCTGCTTTATTGCATGTACTTGCAATGAAAGGGCTTGCAGAGGAGAAGAATGTTGATGATATTGATAATGCTCCAGAAGAAAAAGAGCGTGGTATCACTATTGCAACAGCGCATTGTGAATATAATTCAGACAAGCGTCATTATGCACACGTTGATTGTCCGGGACATGCTGATTATATTAAAAATATGATTACGGGAGCGGCACAAATGGATGGTGCAATTTTGGTTGTAAGTGCTACTGATGGACCTATGCCACAAACACGTGAACATATTCTTCTTGCAAAACAAGTTGGTGTTCCGGAAATTGTTGTATTTATTAACAAAACTGATCAAGTTGATGACCCAGAGTTGGTAGAATTGGTTGAAGAAGAGGTGCGTGAACTTCTTACAAAGTACGAATTTGATGGTGAGAATGCTGCAGTTATTCGCGGTAGTGCTATAAAGGCTCTTGAGGCAACAAGTATTGATGATGAGGCAGCTAAACCAATGCTTGAATTACTTGATGCACTTGATGAGAAAATTCCAACACCTGAACGTGATATTGAAAAAGACTTTCTTATGCCTATTGAGGATATCTTTTCAATTGAAGGTCGTGGAACAGTTGTAACTGGACGTATTGAACAAGGTCAGATTAACCTTAATGATGAAGTAGAAATTGTAGGTCTTCGTGATACGCAAAAGACAACAGTGACAGGTATTGAGATGTTTAATAAAAACTTAGATCATGGTGAGGCGGGAGATAATGCTGGAATTTTGCTTCGTGGTACAAAAAAAGAGGACGTTGAGCGTGGACAAGTACTTGCAAAACCAGGCAGCATCACTCCGCATTCAGAATTTGAGTGTGAAGTATATATTTTAACAAAAGAAGAAGGTGGACGACACACCCCATTTTTCAAAGGGTATAAACCACAATTTTATATTCGTACAACAGATGTAACAGGTGAGGTTATTTTGCCAGAAGGGACAGAAATGGTTATGCCTGGGGATACGGTTACTCTTACAGTGAAGCTTGGTGCTAACGTAGCTATGCAAGAAGGGATGAAGTTTGCAATTCGTGAAGGAGGGCGAACTGTTGGAGCTGGTGTTGTAACAAAAATTATCAAGTAATTGATGAAAAAAGTGGACCACTGTATTAGAACTACAGTGTTCCCTTTTCTCATTTATTTAGTGAGAAAGTAATTTTTAAAATGTTATTTCGCAATGGCGAAGAAAGAAGAAGCAGCAACGCGTGTTCGTATTAAGATTAAAGCATACGACAATAAAGTAATTGATAAGTCTGCAAAACAAATTGTCGAAACAGCTATAAGAACGGGGGCAAATGTAACTGGTCCGGTGCCGTTACCAACACAAATTAAAAAGGTAACTGTCAATAAATCTACTTTTGTGCATAAGGATGCACGAGAGCAATATGAGATGCGTACACACAAACGACTCATCGACATAATCAATCCATCACCTAAAACAATTGAGGATTTAACAAATCTTGATTTACCAGCAGGTGTGAATATTGAGGTGAAAATGTAAAGTGAATGTATATAAGCTGTATTGTTAATTAATATTTTTACAAAGTTTCGTTAAAGTCTTTTTGTAGTATATATTTATAGCTACATGAGATACTAATCGAGCTAGATAATGAAGTTACTTCAGGGGTTTTTGTAAAAAGCCTTGACAAGTAAAAGTTTTTCCTATATCCTAGTATAGGAATGTAGTTTTCTGGCTTATTGAAGGCAGTTTTTTATTTACAAAATAAAGTTTTTATTTTAATATAAAGTAATTATTATGAAATTCGTTTTGGGGAAAAAATCTGGGATGACAACAATTTATAATGAAGATGGTGCACAAAATGTTACCCTTGTTAATGTTGTTCCGAATACTATTGATATGATACGCACTGAAGAGCGTGATGGGTATAATGCAATTCGTCTTTCGATTGATAAAACAAAGAATGTTAAGCATAAAAAAGAGTTTCGTGTGGATAATGTAGGTGATTTTAAAGAAGGAGAAACTCTTACAGTTGATGCGTTTGAAGTTGGAGATAGAGTAAGAGTGTCGGCAATTACTAAAGCGAAGGGATTTCAAGGTGTTGTGAAGAGACATGGATTTAAAGGGGGTCCTGCTACACATGGACATCGACATGCTTTACGTGCACCGGGCTCTATAGGTAGCGCATATCCACAACATGTGATAAAAGGCAAGAAGATGGCTGGGCGTACCGGTGGCAATCGTTCAACAACATGTAATCTGAAAATTGTAGATATAGATAAGGAATCCAATATGATAGCAATCAAAGGTGCTGTGCCCGGGGTGGCTGGACGTATTGTAGAAATTATATCTGAGTAAATTTAAATTAAATTATGATAAAGTTAGATGTGTACAATATAGAAGGGAAGAAGGATGGAAATATTGAATTAGATGATGCTGTTTTTGGTGTGAAAAAAAATGATGCGCTTTTACATCAAGTATATGTTGCTCAAGCAGCAAATAGACGTAGCGGTAGTGCACATACGAAGAATCGGTCAGAGAGACGTGGTGGTGGCAAGAAGCCTTGGAAACAAAAAGGAACAGGTAATGCTAGAAGCGGATCAATTCGTAATCCTATTTGGCGTGGTGGTGGTATAATATTTGGTCCATTGAATACCCGTAATTTTAAAAAATCAATCAATGTAAAAATGAAGAGAAAAGCTCTTTTGATTGCATTGTCTGAAAAAATACGTAGCGGTAAAATTCGCATTGTTGATTCATTGAATATTACAGATAATAAAACTAAAGTTGTAGCAAATATGATAGATGCTATGAATCTTAATAAAAGCATGATTATTGGGTTTTCTATTGAGGAGTCAGATAGTTACGTTGCAGCAAGAAATATAAATAGGGTAAATGCTATGGAAACGGATAAACTAAATGTATTTGATGTGCTTAATTCTGAATATTTAGTAATTAGTAAGGATTCTGTAAAACAATTAACTAATAAATATACAGCGTAAATTATATGGGAATTTTTAGCAAAAAAACAGAAGAAAGTTCTGCAGAGGATGTAGCACAAAAAACTGCAACGAAACGAGCTGGTAAGAATAAGCAATCAAAAAATACTGTTAAGAAGGCAAGTAAGAGTACTGCATCAGTAGCGGAAGCTTATAACGCAATTATTGCACCGATAGTTACAGAAAAGTCACATGATATGATGGCAAAGCACAAATATGTGTTTCGTATTGCAAATACCGTTTCGAAGCCGGTTGTAAAAAAAATTATTGAGGATATGTATGGAGTTACTGTTAAAAACGTTAATATAGTCGTAGTAAAACCAAAGAGACGTACAGTTAAACAGGATCGTGGATATCAAAAGTTATACAAAAAGGCAATTGTGACAGTTAGTCAAAAAGATCATATTGCAATTTTTGAAGGAGTATAAATTTAGTATTGTAGATTAGAAAATTATGGCAATTAAAGTATACAAAAGAAATAATGCAGGAAGACGCAATATGTCCATTGTGAAACCTGTTGCTGTTACAGATAAAAAACCTGAGAAAGCGCTATGTATATCATTAAATCACAAGAATGGTCGTAGTGGTGGAAAAATTTCTGTAAGACATCGTAGCAGAGGTGCTAAAAAACTTTATAGAATGATTGATTTTAAGCAGGATAAATTCGATATTCCAGGCATAGTAACGGCAATTGAGCGAGATCCAAATAGAAGTGCGTTGATTGCATTAGTAACTTACGCTGATGGTGAAAAACGCTATATTTTAGCGACAGAGAAAATGCGAGTAGGTACAAAAATTATTTCTGGTGAAAAAGTTGCGATTGAAGATGGAAATCGTACAAAAATAAAAAATATTCTCTCGGGTACAATTGTGTCAAATGTTGAAATGAAACCAGGAAAAGGTGGTCAAATTATTCGTAGCGCTGGAAGTTCA
The DNA here is from genome assembly GCA_027031945.1 of Candidatus Moraniibacteriota bacterium. Taxonomy (GTDB): domain Bacteria; phylum Patescibacteriota; class Minisyncoccia; order Moranbacterales. Next base: position 20,323 of record JALVPE010000078.1, on the reverse strand, counting down.
GCATTAGTTATGAGTGTTGATGAGAAATATGCACAGTTAAAGATGCCTTCAGGAGAAATTAGATTAGTTCATGGGGATTGTTATGCAACAATCGGACAAGTAAGTAATTTTGAACATAACACAATGAATATTGGTAAAGCAGGACGGGCAAGACATATGGGAAAAAGACCTGCAGTGAGAGGTAGTGCTATGAATCCGGTAGATCATCCGCATGGTGGAGGTGAAGGTTGCCAACCTATTGGTCTAAAATATCCAAAAACTCCATGGGGGAGACCTGCTTTGGGAGTTCGTACCAGAAGAAAGAAAAAGGCAAGTAATAGATATATTATCAAATCAAGACATAAGAAATAATATTTAGTTAGATATGAGTCGATCACTAAAAAAAGGTTTATACATTGACGAAAGAGTCATTAAAAAAATTGAGGGAAAAACACCAAAAGAAGTGGGTGTTATAAAGACATGGTCACGAGCGTGCACGATCACACCAGATATGATAGGATTTACTTTTGGAGTGCATAATGGTAAAGATTTTATTGAAGTATTAATTTCTGATGAAATGGTTGGACACAAATTGGGAGAATTTTCTCCAACTCGTAAGTTTATGCGACATGGAGGTAAAATGCAAAAAGATCTGGAACAAGCATCACGTCAAAGAGAAATAAATGCAGCAAAATCTGGAAATTAATAAAATAAGAAAGTTTTAATAATAAATTATGACAAAAGTAACAGCACAACTGAATAATCTGCGAATTTCACCTAGGAAAGTTAGACTTGTTGCCGATCGGGTACGTGGGCAACGTGTTATTGAAGCTATAGGTATGTTGGAGTATGATTTACGTAAGACTGCACGGCCAATGCAAAAATTGCTGAAGAGTGCTGTTGCAAATGCACAAAATAATTTTAAATTAAAAGGTGAAGATTTATATGTTTCTGATATTATAGTAGGTGAGGGTCCAACTTTAAAAAGATGGATGCCAAGGGCATATGGGCGTGCTACAAAAATTTTGAAACGTACTTCACGTATTAGTGTAGTTTTGTCGGATGATTATGATAAAGTGAAAATGAAAGAGAATAATTCGCAAGAGGTTGTTACCTCAAATTCTACGAATAGTGGGATTGATAAAAAAGGTAAATAATATTTGTATTATGGGTCACAAAGTAAATCCAAAAAGTTTAAGATTAGGCATAACAACAAATTGGCGTTCTCGTTGGTTTGGTGGTAAGAATTATGCGCAGTTATTAGAGAAAGATGTAATTCTCAGAAGGGTAGTTATGAAAAAGTGGCGTCATGCGGCAATTGCGGATGTTGAAGTTGAGCGTAATGAAAAAGATGTGAAGGTTATTATAAAAACAGCTAGACCCGGGATGATTATTGGTCGTGGTGGCTCTGGTATTGAGGATTTAATAGCTTTTATCAAAAAAGAATTTTTTGTTGGAGAAAAAGTGAATGTAAAGGTTGACATTAAAGAAATCAAACAATTTGAGGAGAGTGCGGCATTGGTGGCACAAGATGTTGCAGAGCAGCTGGAAAAGAGGATGCCGTTTCGTAGAGTATTAAAAACAACATTGGAGCAAGTAACAAAAAATCGCAATATAAAGGGAATGAAAATTCAGTTGTCTGGACGATTGAATGGAGTGGAGATGAGTCGTGTTGAATGGCTTAGTGAAGGAACTATTCCACTTCATACATTACGTGCCGATATTGATTTTGCGAGGGATGTTGCACGTACAACATACGGAGCTATTGGAGTGAAAGTATGGGTGTATAAAGGTGAGGTTTTTAAAGAAGATAATAAATAATTTGAAAGTTTTTAGGAAAAAATATGTTAATGCCACGAAAAGTAAAACATAGGAAAATGCATAGAGGTAGTTTGCCTACAGGTAAGTCTACACGGGGTACCACAGTAAGTTTTGGTAGTTATGGTATTAAAGCTGTTACACCGGGACTTATTACAGCTAGACAGATTGAATCTGCGCGTCGTACAATTACTAGATATATGCAAAGATCAGGTAAATATTGGATTCGGATTTTTCCAGATCATCCAATGACAAAGAAGGGCGATGAAACGCCTATGGGTAAAGGAAAAGGTACGGTTGATTATTATATTGTGAAAGTAAAACCTGGTAAAATTATGTTTGAAGTTGATGGTATTGATGAGAAAACTGCTCGTGAGGCATTTCGCTTGGCTGGACATAAATTTGGTGTAAAGACGAAATTTGTTTCTAGAAACAAAGAATAATAAGGTTTTATTTAAATAGTTAAGGTTATGAAAGTTGTTGAGATTAGAGAAAAAAGTATAGATGAACTACTAAAGATTGTAGAGGATTTAAAAGCGGCTATACATCAAAGTCAAATGGATTTAATAATGAATAAATCACAGAAGAGTAGTGATATTCGTAACAAGAAGAAAGATTTGGCACGTGTTATGACAGTAATTAAAGAAAAACGTAATTTATAAGTAGATATATTATGACACAAGATAAGAAACAATTAATAATGAAAGGTACGGTGGTTTCTGATGCAATGGATAAGACTATTGTCGTTGCAGTTGATACATTCAAAACACATAAAAAGTATCTCAAGAAGTATTTATCTACAAAAAAATATAAAGTACATGATCCAGAAAATACATATAAAGTTGGGGATGTTGTAAGAATAGTACAGTCACGACCAATTAGTAAAGATAAAAAATTTACTGTAGTAAAATAAGATTATAAAGATTTTTTAAAAGAAAAGTATGATTCAAGCAGAAACATGGTTAAAAGTCGCAGATAATTCCGGAGCAAAAGACATAGAGTGTTTTAAGGTTCTTGGTGGTTCAAAACGTCGGTATGCATCTATTGGTGATATTATTGTTGCATCTGTTAAGAATGCAGAACCAAGGGGTAATATAAAATCCGGAGATGTTGTAAAAGCTGTGATTGTGCGTCAGAAAAAAGCTATACGTCGTAAAGATGGTTCGTATATAAGATTTGATGAGAATGCTGCTGTAATTGTTGATCCGGACAGTAAAGAGCCAAAAGGTTCACGTATATTTGGTCCAATTGCTAGAGAGTTACGTGAAAAGGGATATAATAAAATAGTATCACTGGCTCCAGAAGTTTTATAAAGTTACATTTATTAAGTTTAGATAGATATGTTAAAGATTAAAAAAGGTGACAATGTTGAGATTATTGCAGGCAAGGACCGTGGTAAACGCGGTGAGGTTATTGCTGTAAATTCATCACAAGGTAAGGTTACTGTTAAAAAGCTTAATATGGTAACACGTCATATTAAACCAACTCAAGCAGGACAAAAAGGTGAACGTATTAAGACAGAGGCACAAATCGATATTTCTAATGTAGCGCTTGTGTGTCCACATACAAATAAACCGACACGTGTTGGATTTATTGTGAAAGAAGGTTCAAAAGTTCGTGTATCAAAAAAAAGCGGTAAAGAAATTGAATAATTATAGTATTTATTTATGAGTAAAATAACAACAATTAGAGAGCGATATAATAACTCTATAGAGACTTTGCAAAAAGAACTCGGACTTAGTAATGTAATGTTAGTTCCACGTATTGAGAAGGTTGTAATTAATACGGGAATTGGTAAGTTTTATAAAAATAAAGAAGCTATGACTGAAATTGAACAAGCTCTTAAAAATATTACAGGACAACAACCATTAAAAACCAAGGCTCGTCAGTCGATTGCAGGATTTAAGATTCGTGAAGGTCAGGATGTCGGCATGAAAGTAACGTTACATGGTGCAAGAATGTGGGATTTTTTAAATAGACTTGTGGCGGCAGCATTACCTCGTGTGCGAGATTTTCAAGGTATTGAAATGCGTGTTATTGATGAAGGAGGGAATTTGAATATTGGTATTAAAGAACATGTTATTTTTCCAGAAATTATAGCAGAACAAGTAAAAAACCCATTTGGGCTTCAAGTCACAATTGTGTCTACAGCAGATAATAAAGAAGATGCCCAAAAATTATTTAAATTGTTGGGGTTTCCATTACAAGAAGAAGAGTAATTTAATTTAGAATAATTTATATTATGGCAAAATCATCAGTAAAAGCTCGGGCAAATAAAAAGGCAAAATTTTCAACAAGGGAAGTAAATCGTTGTTGGAAGTGTGGTCGTAAAAGAGGATATATGCGATACTTCGGTATTTGTCGTATTTGTTTTCGTGAATTGGCGAGTAAAGGTGAATTACCTGGTGTAAAGAAAAGTAGTTGGTAATTAAAAAATTTTTAAAGTATAATATTTTTTAGAAAATTTTGATATTTAAATGATAAAGTGATTATGATTGATTCAATTAGTGACATGTTAACACGATTGCGTAATGCATATGCAGCAAGACATGATGAAGTAAGTATACCTATGTCAAAGGTTAAATTTGCAATTGCTCAAGTCCTTGCAAAGGAAGGTTTTGTTGAAAAAGTTGAACGTGTTCAAAGTGAAAAAAATAAAGCGTTTGAAGATATTCGTATCACATTAAAATATAATCAGATTTCTAGTACGATACGAGAACCGGTTGTTGAAGGCATTCGTCAAATCAGTAAGCAAGGACAGCGCATTTATGTGAAAAAAGATGATATTCATAAAGTCAAGAATGGATTTGGTATTTCAGTTATTTCAACGTCACAAGGTGTGATGAGTGGAAAAGATGCTCGCAAAAAAGGATTGGGTGGTGAATTAATTTGTGAATTGTGGTAAACATTTAAGTTTAAGGTAAAAACATATGAGTCGTATTGGACAAAAGACAATTGAGATTCCAGAAGGAACTACTGTTGAGTTATCTGGAAATGAAATAATTGTAAAAGGCACAAAAGGAGAATTAACTATGAATATACATAGTGCTGTTAAGGTTGTTGTTGATGATGAGGGTGTAAGAGTTGATAAAACACATAATGCAAGTATTGCAAAAGCAATGTGGGGAACAACAGTGCGTTTAATAGAAAATATGATTATTGGTGTATCAAAAGGTTTTGAAAAGAAATTAGAGCTTGAAGGTGTTGGTTATCGTATGGCACTTAAGGGTAAACAAATTGATCTTGCACTCGGTTTTTCTCATCCGGTATTGGTTGATATTCCAGAGAACATTGAAGTGACCATTGATGGACAAAAAATGACCATTTCTGGTATTGATAAACAAAAAGTTGGACAATTTGCAGCAAATATTCGTGCATTAAAACCTGTTGAGCCATATAAAGGTAAAGGGTTTAGGTATGAAGGTGAATATGTACAACGTAAAGAAGGTAAAAAAGCTGCTACGGCAGAATAATATAATATTTAATGTTTATGAAGAAATCACGAAATAGTAAAAGACTGCATAGAGCACGTCGCATACGTGCAAAAATTTCAGGGACGGCTTTAAGACCTCGATTAAGGATTTTTCGTTCATTACAATCCATGTATATTCAGTTGATTGATGATGAAAATCAAATAACGCTTGTAAGTGCAAGTCTTTCTGATGTAAAAGGTGCTAAGAATAATGTAGAAGGTGCAAAAAAATTGGGTGAAGAAATTGCAAAAAGAGCATCTGACAAGCAAATAAAAGAAGTCGTGTTTGATCGTGCTGGGTATAAATATCATGGAAAAGTAAAAGCAATAGCAGAAGGTGAAAGTATGGCCGGATTATTGGGAAGAATAGCATTAAAAAAGTTGGAAAATGAAGATTATGATCATCAAATAGGAGTGTATGTTTCTTTTGATTCACCGCACAAAGGAGCATATATGCCA
>JALVPE010000078.1:0-14585 GCA_027031945.1 Candidatus Moraniibacteriota bacterium | reverse complement strand
GTGCACGTATGGCCGGATTAAAATTTTAATAAAACTTTAATGATAATTTTATTTTTAATAGAGACTTAATTTATAATTATGGCAATAAAAAAAGATCGTAAAAAAGGAAAAAGAGGGCGACGGCAGAAACCGGAATTTGATCAACAATTGTTAGACTTGGCTCGTGTTACGCGTGTAGTAAAGGGAGGACGACGTTTTCGCTTTCGTGCAACTATGGTTATAGGTAACAGGAAGGGCAAGGTTGGTGTCGGTGTTTCAAAGGGAGCTGATGTTTCTATAGCTATTCAGAAGGCTGTTGCTGATGCGAAGAAAAATATGATTGATGTAAATCTTGATGGCAAAACAATTGCACATGATGTTAGACAGAAATTAGCTAGTGCACGTGTTTTGCTTAGACCTGCAAAAGAGGGACGTGGTATTATTGCAGGAGGTGCTGTACGAACAGTAGTTGAACTTGCTGGTATAAAAGATGTGGTTTCAAAGTCATATGGAACATCAAATAAGTTAAATGTTGCACGTGCAACAGTTGAGGCTTTAAAATCTTTGAAAAAAACTCAGAATAACATAAAGGAAAAGGATGTACAAAATAAAAAAGATAAGAAGAGAAAGATAGATAAGGTACAGGAAGATGATTTAACAAAAATTGAAGGCATTGGTCCCAAAATTGCAAACCTTTTTATAAAAAACGGCATTAAGACATTTATGGATTTAGCAGATGCAAAAAAAAGTGTTTTAATTAAGATTTTGGAAGATAACAGGCTTGCAAGTCATGATCCTGGGTCATGGAGCAAGCAAGCTGCTATGGCACGTGATGGAAAATGGGAAAAATTGGAAAAATGGCAAAATGAGTTAAAAGGAGGTAAATAAATTAAGGAATAATACATAATTGTATGCAAATTCACGAAGTATCTACAACAAAAAAGAATAAGAAACGTATTGGACGTGGTGGTAAGCGTGGTACATATAGCGGAAAGGGCATGAAAGGTCAAAAGTCACGTAGCGGTGGTAATGTAGACCCTCTCTTTGAGGGTGGACGCACTACTTTAATACAAAAAATGAAAAAGAATCGAGGTTTTAAGTCACCACATGCAAAGAAAGTTGTAATATCATTAGCAAAGTTGGATGCTTTATACAGTGATGGTGATATTGTATCATTGGAAACGTTGTTTGCAAAAAAGATATTACGCACAAAGACTATTAAGAATGGTGTTCGTATTGTGGCAACTGGGGAAATTACAAAAAAAATAACCATTGATGAGAATATTGGTATTACTAATTCAGCAATGGAAAAAATTAAAAAAATTGGTGGGAAGATTAATACTGCGAAAAAATCTGAAATGAAAGAAAAGAAATAATGTAAACAATTTAATACAATTTTTTCAAAACGACTTTATAGTCGTTTTTTTTGAATAAATATGGTATAGTAAGGTGTATAACGAAACTTAAATTGAAAAAATATTTATATAACGGTAAGTTTGTTAATGTTGTATTATCATTATAAATTTATGGATATAAAAGAAGAAATAAAAAGATTTAAAGAGGATATTGATTGTGAAATAGCTTTACGCTTGGATAGTGTGATTGACAATGCAAAGGATTTGGATCCTTTTTTTGTGAGCATGATGAAATATTTTAAGAAAACTATTCTTGCAGGGGGTAAACGTATCAGACCAATTATGGTATGTTTAGGTTACGAAGCTGCTGGCGGAAAGAATTATAAAAAAATTGTTAAGACTTCGATAAGTATTGAATTAATTCATGCTTTTTTACTTATGCATGATGATATAATTGATCGTGATGACCTTAGACGTGGTAAAAAAACAATACATGCCAAGTATCGTGATTACAATAAGAGATTTCTTCATAATAATAATGCTACGCATTTTGGCGAGTCGGTTGCTATTGTGTTAGGTGATTTTATATATTCTCTAGGTAATCAAGTGCTTTTTGAATCAAAATTTGAATCTGATAAGATTGTAAAAGCTCTTAGTAAATTACAGTCTATTGTAGGTATGACATGTGTTGGTGAAATGCAAGATGTTTATATGGAATATAAGAGTAAAGTAACAGATAGGGAAATATTGGATATGTATGAAAACAAAACAGCAAAATATACTTTTGAGGGCCCATTACATTTAGGTGCTACGCTCGCTGGGGCAGATGACATTTTTTGTGATAAATTAAGTGCATATGCTATTCCCCTTGGAATTGCATTTCAGATTCGTGATGATGTATTGGGTGTTTTTGGTGATAAGAAAAAGACTGGTAAATCAACAAATTCTGATATTTTAGAAGGTAAAAAAACTTTCATGGTAAATTGTGCATATAAAAATGCAACTCATAATCAGAAACGAGTATTGGATTATTCGTTGGGTAATAAAAATATTAATGCTGAGGAAATAAAAAAGTTTCGTGATGTCATAATAGATACAGGTGCACTTAAAGAAGTGGAGAATTATATGCAAAAATTATTAAGACAATCTAAGAAATCTTTAGATGAAATAATCTTACCAAAAGATGTAAAGCAATTATTTGTGGGATTGATAGACTACCTTAATAAACGTGAAAAATAATTATATGAATAATAATGAAAAAGTTCCAAATCATGTCGCAATTATTCCGGACGGAAATCGTAGATGGGCCAAAGTTAATGGTGTCAGACCATGGGATGGTCATGCGGCGGGTGCAAAAATTATTGAAGGACTTACAAAAAAAGCTCGTGATATTGGTATAAAATATATTTCATTTTGGGGTTCATCAGAAGAAAATATGAAAAAACGTTCATTAAAAGAACGTAATGAACTTATTAAAATATATGAAAAATATTTTACTAAATTAATGTCAAGTGATGATATATTTGATGATAAGGTTTGTATTAAAGTTTTAGGTAAATGGCGTGAACAATTGCCAAAACGTTTAGTTAATATTATTGAAGATGGTTTAGAAAAAACAAAGAAACATAAGAAGTATTATCTCACATTTTTTTTGTCATATTCTGGTGATGAAGAGATGCTAGGTGCTGTTAAGGAAATTGCAACATCTTATAATAAAGGAACAAAAATTACAAAGAAAATTATTAAAAATCACTTATTAACAAAAGATTTACCAGCTGTTGATTATTTGATTCGTACGGGAGGTGAACCTCATTTGAGTGCTGGTTTTATGATGTGGGACATTGCAAATGCGCAATTATTTTTTTCCAATGAATATTTTCCTGATTTTGGTGATAAAAAATTTGAAGAAGCTATTAGTGAGTATGTGAGGCGTACACGTAGATTAGGTGCATAATCATGTAAAAAATGCTATAATTAAAGATGACAATTTTTTAACATTGGTAAAAAAAATAATATGAGAATATATAAAGAAAAAATTACATTTAAAAGTACGGCACAAGTAGAATTTATTGATATTACAGATTATGTACAAAAAGTTGTTGATAATAGTGGAATTCGTGATGGATATGTTTGTGTTTTTTTGCAACACACAACAATGGGTGTGATGATAAATCATAATGAACCAATGTTATTACAAGATTTTATGCGTGTACTACATCGTTTAGCGCCATCTGATGAACAATACTCACATGATATATTTGAATTAAAAAAGACCAATAAATCTGACGGAAGGAGTAATGGGCATTCTCATTGCAAGGCGATGTTAGTAGGTACGCATATCGCTGTTCCTGTAGAGAATGGAATAATGATGTTATCAGATTTACAAAGTATACTTGCAGTTGAATTTGATGGTTCCAGAAAGCGTGACGCTGTTGTGCGTGTTACTGATTAAAGTGAATTTTTATATTATGAGCACTCTCGCAAATAATTTAATACATAAAGGATATCTAAAAACAGATATAATTATTGAGGCATTCTCAGAGATTAACCGTGCAGAGTTTGTTCCAGATAGATTTCGTGTTGCCGCTACGTCAGATATTCCACTTTCAATTGGACATGGGCAAGTTTTGCCAGAGCCTTCCGTAGTATCTTTTATGATGGAATTACTTCGTCCGGCAAGATCACAAGATATTTTGGTTGTTGGATTTGGAGGAGGGTGGATAATTACTATGTTGAGTTATATTGTTGGTGCAGGTGGAAGTGTTTTAGCTATTGATACAATACACGATCTTAAAGAAGAAACTCAAAAAAATATTCAGAAGTATAATTTTGTGGCTAGAAATAACAGCACTGAGCTAAAATTAATTAATGGACGTAATGATATTTCAGATGAGAAACATTTTGATCGTATTTTAGTTATTAATCCGAATTTATGGTCAATTTATCCGTTTAGAAAATTACTTAATATAGGAGGCGTTATGGTAGCTCCGATTGATAATATTGTATATTATTTTAACAATCGTTCAGATGATGAAGAGATTATTGAGGAAAGGTTTGATAGTATACATTTTTTACCATCTTAATTGCAATATGAAAAAAATAATCCTTTTTTGCTTAGTAATATTTGTTTGTGGAATTTGTTTTGTGCATTTTCGGACATACAATACTGTTTCATATAATGAAGCACCGGAACAGTTTACTGTTATGAAAGGTGATGATATTGTTACAATTGGACGTAAATTAGCAGAACGAAAACTTATTGCAAATAGAATTTATTTTTATTATTATGCTTGGAAAAATAAATTACGAGGTTCGATTAACGCTGGTGATTATCTTATAATGCCAAAAAGCAATATTTCAGACATTTTATACAAAATGACTGTAGGTGATGCGATAAAACATACAAAAAAAGAATTGACAATAACTTTTCCGGAAGGTTGGTCAATTAAGCAAATGACTAAGCGGTTGAAAGAAAATAATTTACCTGCCGAGGATTTTTCTCAGTTGGCAAATAAACCAACGGAGGATTTATATGAAGAATACCATTTCTTACCTAGAGGTAGTTCATTAGAAGGATATTTGTTTCCGGATACCTATCGCTTTTCAAAGGATTCGACTGCTAAAACTATCATAAAAAAAATGCTTGATAATTTTAATATTAAAGTTGATAAAAGTAGACGTGAACTCATCTTGAATAATGGTAATAATTTACATGATATTATAATTCTTGCAAGTATTGTTGAAGGCGAGGTGCCTTCAGGAGTTGATAGACATATTGTAGCGGGAATATTTAAAAATAGATTAGATATAGGCATGGCACTACAAAGTGACGCAACGATTGATTATATAAAAGGCACTTCAGAGATTAAACATACATTAACAGATATTGATATAGATTCACCATATAATACTTACAAATATCCGGGACTACCCAAAGGTCCAATAAATAATCCATCACTTAAATCAATTGATGCGGCTATAATGCCAGCGGATACTGATTATATGTATTTTCTCAACAACGCTAAAACTGGAGAAACTTTCTTTTCTAAGACACTTGATGAACATAATGCAAATAAACGGTTGAATGGGTTATAAAAAGTACTTATATAAATAAGTACTCTATATATTATAAAGGCAATGTATAATTGATAGCTTTGCTGGTATTTGTATCCCACTTGCTAGTTTCAATATCAAACGTAACCGTATTTAACAAGTCTTTGTATTTCAATTTTTTATGTTTGAGGGCATACTCATAAATGTCTTTGGTTACTTTGACGTCTTGAGTACAATATTTTTCAATTTTATCTATACGGCCTTCACGCCACCATTCAATTGCTTGTAAGCCGTGTCCGCTCTTACCAACACCTATTGTTGCTTCAGCTATATTATCCAAACGTACACTTTTGCCTAAAGCTTTTTTAATTTCAGAAAGTAAGTCTAAACTTCCGATGGCAGTTAGATCCCCCGGGTAATATTTGTTGAGTAATGGTATATCAAAATGATCAGAATTATATCCAATTAACATATCTGTTTCTTCCAAGATTGGCCACAAATCAGCCAAATTGTCTTGTGTAAAAGTGAGGTATTTTTTTGTTTTATAATCATAAATAACTAGAAGTGATATATCTAATTTGGTCGGATCATTTGAGCCGATTTCTTGAAATGTATTTTGTGTTTCAATATCAAAAACAATTTTTCTCATATTTTTACGATTTTACAAACAATAAAGCTATTTTAACATATTGAGTAAATGTCTGCAAAAATGTTAAAAATACAGATTTTTTTTGAAAAAAGTGTTATAATATAGTATATAATCTGTTTTAGGGGAAACAGGTAGATTTAATGTTTGGTATTTTTATATGTATAGTTTTTTAGTACGTTTAGGTGTTTCTATTTTGTTTGTATTATTTATTTTTGTTTGGTATATTGTACCGGATAGTTTTTTTGTACAATATTCAGAAGCATCAGATCAGTATGTTTTAGAAAAAAAGAAGGTTGATGAAAAATCTATAAATAAGGAGAGAAATGTTACAGAAGCAAATGAAGATGTAGTGAAGAAAAAGGTAAAAATGAGGCAATCAGTGCCATTTATTGTTCAAGCTCCACATGCTCAGTGGGATGACCCACGGTACCAAGATGCTTGTGAAGAAGCGTCGATGGTTATGGCAAAATCTTGGACAGAAGGAAAGAGTTATATTTCACGTAATGATGCAGAAAAAGAAATAGAAGAATTATTTGAGTATGAAAAGGATTTTTTTGGTGATGTGGTAGATATTTCGATAAGCGATACAGCTCGTTTTTTTGAAGATCATTATGGATATAATGTTGATGTAAAAGAAAACATCTCTATGGAGGACTTATATGATATTTTGGCACAACAGAGTATAATCATAGCACCTACAAATGGTAAGTGGTTAGAAAATCCACATTTTAAAAATGGAGGTCCTGAGAGGCACATGTTAGTTATTGTGGGATTTGATAAGAAAAATGAGGAGTTTATAACAAATGATCCGGGCACTCGTGTTGGGCGCGGATACAAATATAAAGATAGCATATTGTATAATGCAATCCGTGATTATTATACTGGGAATAAAAAAGATATCAAAGGTACATCAAAAGCAATAATGATTATAAAAAAATAATTTTTTTAAATGAAACAAATTATAGAATTATTATTGGTTATCATCATGATATTTATTCAAATTACATATGATGGATTGATAGAAGATAATGACAATAAGGTTGAACAGCAAACTAAAAGTATAGTAACGCATGTTGTAGATGGAGATACATTTGATATTGCATCAGGAGAGCGAGTTCGTATGATAGGAATTGACACACCTGAACGTGGAGAGTTTTTCTATAAAGAAGCGTCTAATCGATTAAAGGAATTGATTGAGGGCAAAGAAGTAGTCTTGACAAAAGACATCTCAGAAACTGATAGATATGGTAGACTTTTAAGGCATGTATATTGTAATGGGGCTTGGATTAATAAACAGATGATTGATGAGGGATTTGCTAGACTGGCAACATTTCCGCCAGATGTAGCACATGTAGAAATTTTTAAACGTTCTCAACAAAAAGCAAGGAAAGATAAAGTGGGTTTGTGGAGAGATAAATAATAATATAAGAATATATTTACAATGAATATTAAAAAAGTTATCACAGTGGAACCTCGGGGTTTTTGTGCAGGTGTTGCACGCAGTATTAACGTTGTAGAAGATTGTTTAAAAATATTTGGCGCACCAGTGTATATCAAACATGCAATTGTTCATAACAAAACAGTTGTTGCAGACTTGGAACAGAAGGGTGCAGTAACAGTTGAATCTGTTGAAGATATTCCAAATGGTGCAATTGCGGTTTTTAGTGCGCATGGCTCTCCGCCGGAACATTTTGAGCAGGCAAAAAAAAGAAATATTCATATAATTGATGCAACATGTCCTCTTGTAACAAAAGTGCATATGGAAATGATAAAGTTTTTAAATAATGGATACAAGGTTGTATATATTGGACATAAGGGGCATGTTGAAGGGTTGGGTGTGGTAGGCGAGGCAATAAAGATGGGCTTTAATGTTCCTGTACTGGAGAGTGTTGCTGATGTAAAAAAATTAGATTTTTCAATTGAGGATAAGCTTGCATTTTTAACTCAGACCACTTTGAGTATAGTTGAAACAGATAAAATTATTAATGCATTAAAGAAAAAATATCCATACATTATTGAACCACCAGCTACAGATATCTGCTATGCTACTACAAATAGACAAAATGCGATTCGTGCATTATCACAAAAAGTAGATATTATTTTTGTTATAGGTTCTAAAACGTCTTCAAATTCAAATCGTTTAGTAGAAGTTGCAAAACAAAATGGTTGCAAAGCGTATTTAATAGATACCGTAGAGGAAATCAGTGAAAAATGGTTGAATGGATTTGAAATAGTTGGTATAAGTGCGGGAGCAAGTGCGCCAGAGTATAGAGTAAAAGAGGTTGTAGACTTTTTTGTTGATAAAGGAGCTATTCATGATAAGCTTAGTATAACGGAGGAAAACATGCAATTTACTGAACCAGTAGAATTGATGAAGGCTCGAAAAGAAGCTAATCAATAAGTTTGATTATATTTTTTTAGTAACATTGGTTTGCTCTTATCAATGTGTACAATGTGGTATATAATGATAGAGTGTATTATTTTTAGTTTTTAATTATGGAGCAGGTAATTCTTATAATTTTTTATGTAATAACACTAGTGTATAGTATTATATTACATGAGATATCTCATGGTGTTGTTGCACTTTGGCTTGGAGATAAAACTGCCAAATATGCCGGACGACTTTCATTAGAACCTTTGCGACATATTGATCCAATAGGCTCAATCATTTTGCCCTTTTTTATGATTCTAACGACAGGATTTGCATTTGGTTGGGCAAAGCCAGTTCCATATAATCCATATAATTTAAAATGGCCAAAATGGGGTGGTGTTGTTGTAGCATTTGCAGGACCTATTACAAATTTAGCTATAGCTATGTTTGCTGCTATCGCAGGTTCTTTTATAAATGTTCCGGTAGCACAAAAATATACAATAGTAGAGTATTTGCTAACCGCACAATGGGGTTCATTGGTGCATGTTGTTGTTGGTTTTCCATTGCTTATTATATATGTAATTTGTGCAATGATAATATTTTGGAATATACTTTTAGGTACATTTAATTTGATTCCAATTCCACCATTGGATGGTTCAAAATTGATTTTTGCAATATTTAATATTCCTCAAAAAGCACAAGTATTCTTAGAACAGTGGGGTTTTTTTATATTGATATTTATATTATTTACACCAATTGCTATCCCATTTCAAATTTTACTTAAAGTTTTGTGGGATGTATTTTTTGCAATTTCTTTATACAAAATAATAAATAAAAATATTATGCATGATATTTTAATTAAAAACGGTACAATAGTTGATGGTACTGGGGAGAAAAAATTTAAGGCAGATATAGCAATTAATGATGCTATTATTACGGAAATTGGGGACATGTCAGGAGATAGTGCACATGAAGTAATTGATGCTAATGATTATATTGTTGCTCCAGGTTTTATTGATATTTCCAATAGGTCGGATACCAGATGGAGGTTGTTTAAAGATCCAGCTTTAGAGAGCATGCTGTATCAAGGTGTAACAACAATTATTGGTGGAAATTCGGGTTCATCATTAGCTCCAATCTATAGTGAAAATATGTTGAAATCAACACGTAAGTGGATTGATGTAAGTAGTATAAATATCGATTGGCAGTCCATGGGGGATTTTTTTGAAACTCTTGAAAAATATAAAACTTCCATAAATTTTGGTACATTTGTAGGGTATGGTACTTTGCGAAGAGGACTTGTAGGTGATGTAAACCGTGATCTTAATAAGAATGAGGAAATCTCCATTAAAAAACACATCGAAGAAAGTCTGGATCAAGGAGCTTTAGGTGTTTCAACCGGAATGATTTATTCACATGAAAGAAATATCAAAACAAATGAATTAATTAATCTTGCAAAAATTATTGCAAAAAAAAATAAATTATTTGTTGCACATTTAAGGGATGAAGGTGCAAATTTAATGGAATCTGTTGAGGAAGTTTTATATATTCAAAAGAAATCTGGTGTTCGTATTCACATTTCACATCTTAAAGCAACGCATAAAGAACATTGGTCTGACATGCAAAAAGTTGTTGAAAAAATTGAGAAAACAAACATATTGTTTGATGTCTATCCATATACATTTTCTACGACAGTTTTGTATACATTACTTCCTAGTTGGGTTAGTGACGGTGGTCGTAGAATGTTGCTTGAACGATTGCGCAATAAAGATTTGAGAGAACGATTAGTAAAAGAAATGGATGATGGTGTGGATTTATCGCATGCGATGGTCGCACACACTATGAGATCTGATTACTTTTGTGGTAAAACATTTGCACAAATTGCGAAATTACAAAATACATCAGTTAATGAAGCTGTAATTGATGTTTTACTTGCTTCAAGTGGACAAGTGAATATTTTTTTAGAAAGCATAAGTAAAGAGAACATCACAAGAGGCTTGAAAAGCAAAAATTCAATTATATCATCAAATGGAATTGGGTATACAATTCAAAAACGAAATGAATGTATGGAACACCCACGCTCATTTGGTGCATTTCCGCGTATATTTGATAAATATGTGAAACAAGATAAAATATTAAGTATTGAAGATGCAGTATACAAAATGACCGGTAAGGTTGCAAATGAGTTGTTGTTAAAACAAAGAGGGGTATTGAAAGAGGGTAATATTGCTGACATCGTAATATTTGATGAGGATAAATTTCAAGATAAATCGACTATAGAGCAACCCTATCGGTATGCAAATGGTGTAGAGGGTCTCATTGTTAATGGACAAGTTGTCTTGAAGTATAATAAGTATACAGGATTAAGACCTGGACAAATTATTAAATGATGTAATTGTTTTTGATTTTTTATTATCTAAATATTATTAATTTTATATTAAAACATTTTAATTAAATTTTTGAGAATTATGGATGTAAGATGGTTTAAAGGAAAACGCGTTACAGTTTTTGGAATTGGATTGTTAGGTGGAGGTGTTGGTACGATTCGCTTTTTAGTTGAGCATGGAGCGCGAGTTATAGCAACAGATATTAAAGGTAAAAAACAATTGTCACATTCACTTGAACAATTAAGTGGTTTAAAAAATGTAGAGTATGTGTTGGGTCAACATCGTATGGAAGATTTTACCAAGGTTGATATGGTTATTAAAACTCCGCAAGCATTATGGACAAATAAACATATTAAATTAGCACTTAAAAATAATATTCCGGTTGAGGTTGATTCCAGTTTATTTTTTAAGTTATGTAAGAATCCAATCATTGGTATTACAGGTACAAAAGGAAAGACAACTACATCTCATTTAATTGCGCACATATTAGATAAGGCTGGCAAGAATCCAATCAAAGTTGGCATAGGGCAGATGCCTGTATTAGATAGATTGAAGGTACTTAAAAAAAATTCTGTAGTAGTTTTTGAATTATCAAGTTGGAGATTGTCAGGGCTTACCAATGCAAAGATGAGTCCACATATAGGCGTTTTTACGAATTTTTTTCCAGATCATATGAATTATTATCATACAATGGATGAGTATTTAAGGGATAAAAAAAATATTTTCATCTATCAAAAACCCAATGATTGGTTTATATGTAATCGTGATGATAAGGTTGTGTCACAATTATGTTCTGAAGCAAAAGGTAATCTCATCACAATTGCAAATGAACATGTATCAGAAGGAAGAAGCGTGTTTTGTGAAGATAATGAAATTTTTATTAATGATGGTATTGATATTGAATGCGTAATGTTTACAAAAGATTCTCCGTTAAGAGGAGTTCATAATATTAACAATGTCATGAGTGCTATTGGAGCCACAATCGCTTATGGTGTAACAAATGAACAAGCTATTAAAGCGGTGAAAAGCTTTCGTGGAGTAGCTCATAGATTAGAATTTGTTGCCGAAAAGAAAGGTGTTAAGTATATAAATGATACAGCTGCCACGAATCCACAATCTGCTTGTGCTGCCATTAAATCATTTGCTGAGCCTATTATACTTATTGCGGGAGGAGTTGATAAAAATTTATCATATGAGGAATTCGCAAAAACGATTATAAATAATGT
Source organism: Candidatus Moraniibacteriota bacterium (assembly GCA_027031945.1). Classification (GTDB taxonomy): domain Bacteria; phylum Patescibacteriota; class Minisyncoccia; order Moranbacterales. Next base: position 2,565 of record JALVPE010000078.1, on the reverse strand, counting down.
AAAAGGAGTTGTTTTTATAAAGGGTACAGCAACAGATAAAATCATTAGGCTAATCAAAAAAGAAATAGGTAACAAAGAAAAAAAATCTTTTGAAATTGTAGATTCTATGGATAAAGCTGTTGAAATAGCTTCACTTGGAGCACAGCCTGGAGATGTTGTGCTTATGTCGCCGGGAGCAGCGAGTTTTGGTATTTTTGCGAATGAATTTGATCGGGGTAATCAATTTAAAAAAGTCGTAGAAGAACTTTAAGTGTAGGGTTGCATTATTTTTTGTTTTTGGTATAATGAATCTCGTGATATAATTTTCGTTTTTTGGGCCAGTAGCTCATCTGGTAGAGCACCTCATTTGCACTGAGGAGGTAGCGGGTTCAAGTCCTGTCTGGTCCACAATTTTGATTAACAAATAATGACTTTAGGAATTTTTGTTTTTGATTTAAGAGGGCGATTAGCTCAGCTGGTTAGAGCGCGTCACTGATAATGACGAGGTCCGAGGTTCAAGTCCCCGATCGCCCACAATAATAAAGTTCAGTTACTGTGCTAACTGAACTTTTTTGATTATAAATATCATTTATTATTATAAAGGTTATATCTTATTTCGAGGAGTGTCTATAATTTATTAAACTTTGAATTGGTAAAATCTTTAAAATTTAGTTAATAATAATTTCCTCTCGAAATATCTTATGATATGAAATATCTTGAGAAAAATAATTTTCATACAAATTTTGGAAATTATGATTTTTATGGGTTTTGCTAATATTTCCTAAAATAGGGTTTCTTTTTCTGGAAATGTAATTGATTGTAACTGTCTTTTTGAATTATTTGTAGAATCTATAAAAAATAATTTGTTCATTTTATGTTTGTTAATAATAACGCTTTTATTTTCATTGAGAGAAGTAATTGTATCTGTTATGCGACTACCACGATAATCTAATTCTGTAATTTTGATGTCATTACCTATTGTGTAAATTACATGTTCATAATCTTTTGCGAAATGTACATTGTCAAGTTTTTGTGAAAAACGAATAATTGATTGTATTTCATTTTCAGCACGAAATGGTTGTGTGTTCCATTTGCGTGTGGAATATAAGAATATTTCAAACGGAGAATAAAAAAGAAGTTTTTTACCATCGTCTGAAAAATGAGCGCCAATGATGTTTTTGTTAATTTTTTCTGTATAAATTTTAGTATTGGTTTTGTTATAAATATGCAAAACTTTTTTTGTATCATCAATTAAAACTACACGGTTTTTATCATAAGCTATGAGTCTGTAGTCTGTATCTTGAGTGGATGTGTTAAATAATGTAAGTGTTTTAAAGTTTTTGTTTTTTTTATTTTGATTGTAGAGTAATTCTTTTTGAGTATTATAAATATAAAGACCGTCATCGGCAAAATCGTAACTTAAGACATTGTTCGCAATTACTACAGGTTTTAAAGTTTTATCAGTGGACGTGAGATCTAGGTGAAATAATGTGTTTCTGGCAATGAAGTAAATGGCATTTTTTTCTTTGGGATCCCATCGCGCTGATTTTAAGTCAATTTCTTCTTTGATAAAATTTGATAATTGATAAGATTTATTTGAAGCTAAGTAGCTAATAAAATAATCTTTCTTTGTAGAATTTTCATCTTTAATATGAATAATTGGAATAAGTAAAGCTTTATTATCTGGTGACCATTCTATATTCTCATATATATTTTTTGTAAATACTACTTGAGGAAAAATAAATGTATTTGTAGACTTATTTTCTTTTGTATTGAATACATGCACAGCAAGTGTCTTGCCTAATTGATGTATGCTTGCAAACATATTTTCATCAGGTGCAGGGAAGAAGCGATCTATGTTATTTAGATTAAAATAGGTACGCTTATATTGTTTGCGTAATAGGAGGATATTCCAAAATTCAGTTGAAATACCACTGTGAATATTAATTTCTTTGTGCCATGGTTTAAATCCATCAGCAGATATGGACAGAGTATGTTTTTGCGGTCGGAGATTTGTTATAAAATATGAATCATTTATTATATTTACTAGATGTGATTTTGGTTTTTTATTGTCAATCGTGATAGAAACATCTTTTGGATTTGTTTTTAAAGTTAATGTGCCTGTGTGTACAAATATTTTTTGTCCAAAATCGTGTTCATATCCAAACACAAAAAACAATACAATACCGGTAATACAAAAATATGAAACGAATAATGTCCAAAAAAATACTCTTCTAGATAAAGGCGTTTTCATAATGTTATTTTAATATCTAAATGCTAATTATATAGCATAATATACATTATACTATAAATCAAGTATATTGTGGTGGATTACTATTGTAGTGTATAATAAATTTATAATGGAACTCATCTAGGGTTTTGAAAAATACTCCTAAAATTAATCATAGAAAAAGCAATATACCTAAAACCCATAAACATAGTTTGAAGACGTTCATAGCGAATAACAAGTTTACGATATTTGTCTTCCCAAGCAAAACATCTCTCAATAATAAATCTCATATCATAAACATGTTTTAGCTCATTAAAATTATCAAGAAGTTTATATCTCTTTATACGATCTTTTAG
>JALVPE010000077.1 GCA_027031945.1 Candidatus Moraniibacteriota bacterium | reverse complement strand
GATCAGTTTTGTGTTGGTATTGGTATCCAGCTCTGCGAAGTGCCGTAACAGGATTTGATGATATATTTTCAATTATAAATTTCATGTATTTTTAATTCTTAATTCTTAATTTTTTCATTACTTAACCCAATATTTTTTCTTGATATTTTTTTCATCTTCTTTTTGTTTTTCTTTGATTTTTTCTTTTGCCAAATCTTTTAGTTTTGTTAAATCCTCTTCTTTTAATTGTGTTGCACGATTAGATAAATATTCTAGAGTATTTTTGGTTGGGTCTTCTATCACTTCTGCTAGTAGCACATTTAATATCGCTCCAATTTGTGGACCAGGTTCAAAACCTAAATTTTTAATCATTATATCACCATTGAGTTTTAACATTTTTACATTTATTGGATCTTTAGAAACCTTTTCCACCATATATTCAAAGTGGCGTAGTTTATAGGGTTTTGCTTTTGGAGTGCCAGAGCCAAGTCTGTCTCCAATTCGTACATCCATTAAATCTTTCATATTTTCAAGTCCCACCTTTTTGATAATACGTCTAACTGCCGCTTCAGTAACCTCATCAACATTGTAGTAGAACATGTGATTGCGTACCAATAAGACAGTTTTTTGTGTGATTTTGGTAGGAAATCGCAGTCGTTTCATAACAGTCTTGGTAATTTGTGCACTGATATATTCATGATTATAGAAAGTGCAATTTCTACCTTTACCACGTTTTGATTGAGGCTTACCAATATCGTGAAATAGTGTAGCAAGTCTTACCTCAAGTTTTTTACTTGGACAGGTATCAAGTGCTTTTAAATTATGTTCCCAGACTGTTAGAGTGTGATGATGATTTTGTTCTACTCCGATACCCAATTCTAGTTCCGGTAAAAAATGTTGCAATAGACCAGTATTATGAAGCATTTGTACTCCATGACGCGGATGATTGCTAAGTATGATTTTTACAAATTCATCCCGTACTCGTTCAATAGAAATATTTTTTAATAATTCATTTTTTTGTTTTATGGCATCAAATGTATTTGGTTCAATAGTAAAATTGAGTTGAGCAGCAAATCGTACAGCACGCATCATGCGCAAAGCATCTTCTTCAAATCTTTCTACAGGATTACCTACGGCTTTTATGAGTTTATTTTTTATGTCCTCTTGTCCTCCAAATGGATCTATAAGATTGTTGTTTATATCAAGAGCAAGTGCATTCATCGCAAAGTCTCTACGAGAAAGGTCTTCTTCCAAGGTTTTTGCGAACTGTACTTTATCAGGGCGTCTATTATCTGAATAAGTTGACTCAATTCTGTATGTTGTTACTTCAATAATGTCATGTTCTCGATCTTTTTTGCCAACTTTCAAAAAAGGTTTTACTTTTACGCCTACTGTGCCAAAATCATTTTCATAAAAACTATCAGGAAAAATTTCTTGTACTTGTGGTGGTTTTGCATTGGTGGTGATATCCCAATCATTGGGGACGCGATTTACCGTCATATCACGTACGCAACCACCTACGATATACGCCTCAAAACCAGCATCTACAAGTGCCTGCAAAACTTCCTTTACTTCTTTTGGAATAGATTTAATCATATAAGTATACTAACGCAAAATTTTAGCAGTGTACAGACATGTCTGTACACTACATATCATATCATGTTAATATATAAGCATGATAAAAATATATACAAATAATTTAAATTGCTGTTGTAACTCTTGTTTGGAGAGTTGTTGATTTTGTATGTAAAATATCATTTGTTACAACTCTCAAAAAAATATGAGAGTTTTTTTATTTTTTTAGTTATAATAATATGATTTATAATAGTGTAGTAGAAATGATTGGCAATACGCCAATGATAAAAATAAACAATGTATTAGAGAATAAAAAAATAGAAGTATTTGCAAAATTAGAGGGACAAAATCCTAGCGGTTCTATAAAAGATAGAATTGCACTTGCAATGATAGAACAAGCCGAAGAAAGTGGAAGTTTAACAAAAGATAAAATAATCATAGAGCCAACATCAGGTAATACGGGCATTGCACTAGCTATGATAGGAAGTGTGAAAGGGTACAAAGTTCATGTTGTGATGAGTGATGCTGTGTCGGTAGAGAGGCAGAAAATGATACGTGCTTATGGTGGAGAGATTATTCTCACGAATGGAAAATTAGGTACAGATGGAGCAATAATGCACGCACATAAACTTGTAAAAGAAAATCCCAGTAAATATTTTATGCCAAATCAATTTTCCAATGAATACAATAAATTGGCTCATTACAAAACAACAGCAAAAGAAATATGGTCGCAAATGGATGGAAAAATTGATTATTTTGTATCAGCGCTTGGAACGTCTGGGACAATTATGGGAGTAGGAAAAGGATTGAAAGAGTTTGATAAAAATATAAAAATAGTAGAAGCTCATCCTGTAAAGGGTCACTACATTCAGGGGCTCAAAAATATGCAAGAAGCGATTGTGCCTGAAATATATGATGAGGATATGATTGATATAAGCATAAATGTAGAATCAGAACAGGCTTTTGAAATGGCTAGGAAGATTATGCGTAGAGAAGGAGTGTCAGTTGGGATGAGTAGCGGTGCAGTTTTGAACGCTGTAACACAATTGTCTAAACACCTAAATCAAAAAAGTCGTGTAGGGGTGATTTTTCCAGATAGAGCAGAAAAATATGTGAGCACAATTTTATTCGAATAGTTGCACAATCTGGCTTGATTTTTTTAGATATGGTAGAGTACATACTCGTTTTATGGGACCATTCAATAAATTGTGTCTGAGAGGTATTTAGTTTTAAGATTTATTAATATTTTTCTTAAAATATTTGTAATTTGTAACAGGATATTTCATATAGTTTTTTTCTTCAAATTCTTTTACTACCATAAATACATAATCTAATAATCTTTTTGGTGATTCAAAGGATAATTTATTTCTTGTAGTTTTTCTAATTTGTCTATTAAGGTTTTCTATTGAATTGGTAGTATAAATTATTCTTCTAACTCTGTAATTAAACTTAATATGTGTAAAGTAATATTCAATAGTTCCTTTTTTAAAATTATTTTTAAATCCAGAGTATTTATCTTTCCATTTTTCTAAAAACTTATCTACTTTTTTAAAAGCTTTTTCTAGTGTATCATTTTCATTAAAATTATCAAATATTTCTTTTAAATCTTTTGCTGCTTCTTTTTTATCTTTTGGTCTAACTTTGTTAATATATTTCTTTGTTTATGTACTACACATTTTTGAAATTCTCCTTTGGGATAAAGTTCTAAGAATTTATCTTCTAAACCTTTTATACCATCAGCTACAGATAAGTCTATTTCTTTTGCTCCTCTTTCTTTTATTGTTTGTAATACTTCATACCAAAACTCTGTTGACTCAGTGAGATTTTGGCTTAAACACAATAATTCACGCCTATTATCCTCTCTAACTCCATAAGCTATGTAAACACCTTCTTTTGTATATTCATTACCTCTACGCACTGTTACAAACAATACATCTCCAAACACTACTTTGTAATGTTTTTCTAAAGGAGAATTTTCCCAAGCTATTCCAAATTTATTAAAAGCTTCAGATAGATTTGATATCTTAACTGGAGACATATTTTCTTCAAATATTTCATTCATGAATTCTTCTATGTCATTAGAAG
>JALVPE010000076.1 GCA_027031945.1 Candidatus Moraniibacteriota bacterium | reverse complement strand
AAATTTAATATTTAATTATAATACTCAAAGTTTTTTCAAATCAGTTTTGTATTTTTCGATTTCCTCATCAATGATTTCGTCAGCATTTTCAATAAAATGGTCAATAAATAGTAACACTTTATCAGGATCGGTTTTGTTATTATTGATCTTTTCTATAAAAAGGGCCTTCTTTTTTTTAGGTACTTCTTTTATTAAACGAAGAATGATGCGTTGAGTTAACACTTCACCAATTTCATCGAGAATAGAAAGTTTTTTTGTTTCATTTATATCACCAAGATCTAATTCTTGTATTATTGATATAAGTTTTTTATTGAGTGATACCATATTATTTTATTTTTGTTCTGAAAATGATGCGACTTTATTTAGTTTATTAATTATGTGTGAGATAGTTTTTAGTGTATTTTTTGATGGCAAGTTGTTATTTTCTGTATTTAGTACCTGTTGTATTAGTGAACCAAATGTCTGATTTGTTTTTTGAGGATCTATCATATATCGCATTTTACCAAGCATTGCTCTTGCAGATGGTTTAAGTTCTGAATTAATGCTACCAAGCATATATAATGCTTTGCCGGCAGGGATGTGTGCGACTTTTTCGTACATTGCAGTATCTATCCAACTATCATTTTGTTTTTCAATACTATAAGTTGATTGTTTTAATGCGTGTGTGATATCTTCCTCAATATCAGCACTTGTTTTTATAGTTGTTGGTTCTTGAGAATCTATTTCATTATTGTCTAACTCATTTGTTATAGAATCAAAAAAACTATCAGGTAATGTGGATAAATGATTTGACATGAATTTTTTAATGGCTGCTTCTGAGGCAAATTGATCAGATCTAATCTCAATTCCAGTATCTGTACGTACAAGAAGAGGTTTTTCTTTTGGAGGATTTGCAATGCGCCATGCCCAAAATTTACCAAATTCCTCTTCAAACAGATCTGTATTTTTTAATTTATTAGAGATAGTTTTTTTAAATTTATCAAGTTGTTTTTTTGATAAATGTGCAAGGATGCGATCTGTAGCCTCTACCATCTTTTCTTTAGGAATCCTAGACTTGACAATATAAGCATTTATACTTTTTATATGATTTTGACGATAATATTCAGATATTTCTTCCTGCATTAAGGTACTCTCAAAATTGTTTAATCTTTTAAGAATAGTGTAATCTTTTTTGGTTTCCGTAGTAACATCATGTGATATTTCGGAATCTTGTCTTATGGATTCTGTTGGAGCTTCAGTCGCTTCATCTGTTGTTCTTGTGATAACATCTTTTTTTAAAAAAGATCGAAGTGTGTTTTTGATATTAGTATGCTTAAAAAAACTTTTGATTGTATCGATTCCTGCTTCGGCAAGCTCTTTCAAATTTGTTGATTTTTCAGCGGTATAAAAATTATGTAGTTTATCTAATTTAACAACTTGTTCTGTATTTGATTGAGGTATTGGTTCTAATGATTTCATAATATGAACAATAATATTTTTTTATCATTATAACATACATTTTATTTTTTGACTTCATCTTAAATAATAGGTAAGTAAATTACAAGTTTTGTAAAGAACAAGATCCGAACTTTTATTTAAAAAGTTAACCTTAGGGAGTAAGGTTTGAACAACTTTGAATTCAGTTTTGGATTAGAATTCAAGTTTTTTTGATTGACTTTTTGTGTTAAAGGTGGCACACTAAATGTAGGTAATTTTTAATGAGATAGTGATGTTGTCACTATGAAGATACATATATGAATCACAAAAGGGTGGGATATATATGTAGATTTATAGTAGTACAGGATTTGCTATTCTCTCGTCTATAATATATGACAGAACAAAAGAAATGGTCACTTGATGTGGCTGGACGAACTTTGAGTGTGGAGACAGGTAAACTTGCAAAACAAGCCGGTGGAGCTGTGACTGTGCGTTATGGCGATACTCAAGTACTTGCAACAGCAGTAATGAGTAAAAACAAGAGTAATGTGATGGGATATTTTCCACTTATGGTGGATTATGAGGAGCGATTTTATGCAGCAGGTAAAATCAAAGGTTCACGTTTTATCAAGCGTGAAGGACGTCCAAGTGATGAAGCGGTTTTAACAGGTCGGGCAGTTGACAGAACAATTCGACCGCTTTTTGATATGCGCATGCGCTCTGAAGTGCAAGTTGTGATTACAGTTCAATCCATTGATGGAGAAAATGATCCGGATATTATTTCAATGATTGCTGCATCTGTTGCACTTTCTATTTCAGATATTCCATGGAATGGTCCTATTGCAGCTGTTAAAGTTGCTATTGTAGAAGATAAAATAGTAATTAACCCAACGGAAGAACAAGAAGAAAAAAGTATAATTAATTTAACACTTGCAGGAACAAAAGATAAAGTTAACATGATTGAAGCTGATGCACATGAGGTACCAGAAGATGATGTGGTGCGTGCTTTTGAGGCTGGTCATGATGTGATTGCAAACATTGTAACATTTATTGAAGAAATTAAAGCGGAAGTTGGCAAAGAAAAATCTAAACCAGTAATGCTTGTGGCCAGTGAAGAACTTGAATTAATGATAAAAGAGACACTACTTGAAAATGGAATTGAAGAAGCCTTGTATGGAACAAAAAAAGAAATCAGTATAAAAACAGCAGAAATTAAAGAGAAAGTTAAGGAAATTTTAGAAAAAAAAGTTTCTGAAGATGATCAAGATGATTTAAATGATGTATATGATTTGGTATATGATGAAGTGTGTGATGAGTTAGTACATAAAGGGATTATTGTAAACGGTAAGCGTCCAGATAGTAGAAAACCTGAAGAAATTCGTTCTATTACATGTGAAGTTGGATTATTACCGAGACCACATGGCTCAGGTTTATTTACGCGTGGTGAAACACAGGCACTTACAGTCACAACACTTGGAGCTCCTGGAGATCATCAGATTATTGACACGATGGAAGTTGATGAAAAAAAACATTATATTCATCATTATAATTTTCCACCATATTCTGTGGGAGAAGTAAGATTTATGCGTGGACCGGGAAGACGTGAAATAGGGCATGGCGCATTAGCTGAAAAGGCTCTATTGCCAGTTATCCCAGAAGATTATCCGTACACAGTATTATTGGTTTCAGAAATTTTGGAATCCAATGGTTCATCATCAATGGCTGCAACATGTGGTTCTACGCTTTCACTTATGCACGCAGGTGTTCCAATTAAACGTCCGGTGAGTGGTATTGCAATGGGAATGATGACGGATTCGGATGGCAAATATGTGGTGTTATCTGATATTCAAGGAGCGGAAGATCATTATGGTGATATGGATTTAAAAGTTGCAGGCACACAAAAAGGTATAACAGCATTACAGATGGATGTAAAAATGGAAGGCATTGATGCAAAAATGTTTAAAGCAACATTAAATCAAGCTAAAGAAGGGCGAAGTCATATTTTAAATATCATGCTTAAAACAATTAGTGAACCCGGAAAAATGTCTCCATATGCTCCACGTATTATTACTATGCATATCAATCCAGATCAAATTCGTGATGTTATTGGTTCTGGTGGTAAGGTTATAAATGAAATTATTGAAGAAACAGGTGTGAGCATTGATATTGAAGATGATGGCACTGTATTTATCACAGCAACAGATGCTAAAAGTGGTGCACGAGCACAAGAAATCATTTACAATCTTACAAAAGAAATTGAGGTAGGTGAAGAATATGAAGGAACTGTTGTAAGAATTATGGACTTTGGAGCATTTGTGGAAATTTTGCCAGGTAGGGATGGATTGGTACATATAAGTGAGATGGCACATTCTCGTGTAAACAAAGTTGAAGACGTAGTAAAAATTGGGGATAAGGTAAAAGTTAAGGTAAAGGAGATTGATTCACAAGGGCGCATTAATCTTTCAATGAAAGCTTTAATATCAAAAAAAGTCAAACATGATAAATAATCGAGTGTCGCATTTTTTGAAATAAAGTGTTATAATAAAGACATTACTTAGAGTAATGTCTTTCTACTTTTTAAGAGGTTTCTTATGAATAATCAAAAAATAAAAAAAACATCAGGACAAAAACACATTTTTCAAGTTCATACAATGGATACTGATAATACTATTAAGACAAATCAAATATCAAAAAATCAAACAGTGCCATTACCAAAGACATCACAAGTTAGTAAAGGGCAAAATATATTACAAAGAAGTGTATCACAGTCAAAAAAATCAAAACAACAAACAAGTAATCCCTTTCTTACAGATAATGTTTCTGAGGATACAAATATGACAAAGGGCTCATTTGCACCAGGAGTGCAAGATAATGTAGTGGAAAAAATAAATCAAACACCGGCAGATATTGTGTCACAAGACAAACTAAATGACAATGTATCTGGAAATAATCAAAAGAAAATGATTCATATTATCATGATAGTTTTTATTATTTTGTTTATTATAGGCATAGTAGGATTTGGAATTTACATGTTAAAATTTAATGAACAACAATCAACTGATAATCAAAATATCTTAGTTAATACTGACAATATGGACAGTGAAAAGGCTAAAGATAATCCGGATAATAATGTTAATGTTAGTACTGATATAGACAAAACAGTTAATAAAGCAGATAATGATACTGAAGAATCAATTGAGCAAACTTACACAACAAAATTACCAAACTATTTCTCAATTGATGTAGAAAGTGCAACAGTTCAACAAGATATAGCAACAGAACTAAAAAGTATCGCACAAAATATGCAACAACAAAATATAACCGGTCCAATATCATTTATTGTTACAGATCAAAATAGTAATCCAGTGTCATTTCATATATTTTCTATGTCAGCAGGTATGAATATTCCACAAGATATAGCAAAATCACTCGAAGAAGAATTTGAAATTTATGCGTATAATGATCAATTAAATGGTATACGGTTTGGATTTAGTGTTGATGTTAAGGATGTAAAAGCAATTCAAACAGCTATTGTTGCAAATGAAATGAATCTACCAAAATCATTCAGTATTATATTAGATAATATGAATACTAATGTTAAAGATGTTGTGTTTAAAGACAGTTCCTACAAAACACATCCAATCCGATATTATAATTTAAATAAAACAGAATCATATTCTATAGATTACACAATAAGTGATGGTAAATGGATTATTGGTACAACAAAAAATACATTACGTGTAATTATTGATTACATTAATAAAATGCAAAGTTCAAAGGATGCTAAAAATTTATAATGACAAAATATGGAATATTTTGTGATAAATCTTTAGTTCTCGTCTTTAATTATAATCATTAATTTTAGATTTTGAAGATTGTTAAATTGAATGATTGATGTATTAAATATACTCATTTCATAAAAGTAAGTGTCCACAGTAAATATTATTCATGAGTACATTCATTTTAAAAAGAATGTACTTTTTGATTTATGGTTTAAGCACAAAATATATATTTATAGTTGTGGATAACTTGTGTACATGTGGATAACTTGTGTATAAATATAAAGAAAAATTAAAAGAGATTTACTTTATTTTTTAACTTTTTCAACAAACTAATAAAAAATTTATCAAAAATCTGTCAAAAAGCCCATAAACAAGAGGAAAAGAGATGGATAACTTTGACCCACTTTCAAATAAATGGTATAATTACTTTGTAAGTGAGAGAGAAGAGATTTATACACAGGTAAAGAACTTTAACAAAAGAATAGCCTGACGGAGGAAGAATTTCCAGTCACAATTTCCCCCTATTTGTGTCTGGAAATCCTTCCCCTGTCCTATATGGGGGAATCATCGTATTCGCCCATCGCGGAGTTTTTTTGTGTTCTGTTTACAGAATGCGTATTTCCAACTTCGCAACCAAAACAAAAATAAAAATATTTATTTTCGCATCGTCGGAGATAATATCTACTTAAAACAAATAAAAAAATAAAATGTAGATTATAGTTCTTTAAACAAAATAAGGGGAAATCCATAGGACGGCTGAAGGATGACCGTAAAAAATAATAGGAAATTACGTGTCAAATAGGTTGTACAGAAAATACATGAGATCGAAAGTAGGTGTAATCGTATTCTCACCCGGTACGAAGAGCCTCGTTACATCGCATGTTCGTTCAACCGAACTAGTCGGGCACCATGCCCAAATTTATATATTATTAGGGCCACTTGGTGCCCGATGAACTTATCTCAAACATTTCTTGAGGAATAAGAAATACAAGTTCATCGGAAAATGTTTAACAAAAAACGCTTTTTAAAGCGTTTTTTGTTTTATAGGAATGAGATTATTTATGAATTTCATTTATTGATTTCTTTAATGAAATATGCTAAAATATCAAATTACTTAAGTACATTAAAAGTAATTGATTTAAAATTTTTATATTAAAGGAGTGAAAATCAATGAAAAAAATAATATTTCTTAGCATCGTAGTTATTTTCGTATTTTTTGCTATTTTTTGCAAGGCATCATGTATTGCAAAAAAAGATGATATGTGTGAAGAAAAGAATGATAAAGAAATGTGTCAAGAATACGATGACTTCCTCGCCTTCTTTTTTGGTAAGCGTAATTGGAAAGTTTCTGTTGATTTTTTTGAAGTACCAAAATATAAAATAAAGAGAGGTGATCCAAAACATGATCCTCTTTTTGATGAATTTTATGAATGAAGTTTTTAAAGCTTAACAAAATTGTTAAGCTTTTTATTATCAATATAATATTAGGAAGGATTATAATATATAGATATCGAATTCTTTTAGTGACTGTGCGAGTGAAAAAATAGGTAAACCCAATACATTATAAAAATCACCTGTAATTTCTTTAATAATCAATGCTCCAAGCCCTTGAATACCTACGGCCCCAGCTTTATCTAATGGTTCACCAGTTGCAATATACCGTTCAATCTCATCATCTGTAAGTTTTTTAATTTTTACTTGTGTTGTGATGCTTTTAGATATGGTTTTATTGGTTGTGCTATCAATGATGGTATAACCGGTTACAACGTTAACTGTTTGCCCGTTGATTGTATTTAGTGTATTGCGGGCTATTTCTGGAGTATGTGGTTTGCCAAGTCGGTGATGTTTAAATGTTACAAATGTATCTGCCGCAATAATAATTGCATCAGAATAATTTTTTGCAACATCCTGAGCTTTGCCAAGTGAGAGGTGTTTTGCTAATTTAGCAGGTTCCATATCTAGAGTCATGTCCTCCTCATAATTACTTTCAACAATATCAAATTTGAGTCCAATCTGCTTTAAAATTTCCTTTCTGCGAGGTGATCCAGATGCTAATATTATTTTTTTCATATTTCTTGTTATATTTATATAATTAAATTATACCTTAATGAAGGTTCTCCTACAAAATCATGAACCTATTTCACAATTTTGATAAGAGGGGTAAGAAACTTAGATTCAAGTTTCTTACCCAATAACCTTTTTGAGATATTTCTATTTCATGAACGCGTCTCAAACGTCGCTCGGATTTGCTGATTTTGTCAGCTACACTGTTGTTGCAGTGTTATGGGTTGAGGTGTTTTTGACTGGAACACTTCAAGAAACCAGTGGAGATCAGGAGTAGGTAAATTCTCGCAAGGACTTAGCCGTAATAACTATATAGGAATCATAGATACCATCTTTTATAAAAGGTAGCTTCCTATAATTTTTACCAAATAGTTTTTTTACGAACTTTGCTCCACTCCTGCATCTATAACAGGATGACATGGGCTTAAACCTGATTTCAGTAAGTTTGTCACCACAATCAGGTACTGCCTTAACGCCTTGATTTCCCCAATAAGTTAATAACATATAGAGGAATAAGGCGGTTTCTCGTACATCCAGAAAATCGGGAAGTACAAGCTCCGGATTTCTACGGTACGTAGGTTGCTCTTCGGCTATTTCAGCCATCAACTCCTCTAGACTTATCCCTTCGCAGTTTTCAGCATCTGCCCGCATCTCTTTTTCAGCAAGTCTCTTTAATTCAGACTGTGAAATCGAGTTTGGGACAAAGTACTCCTCAACTGTTTTCTGAAGCTTCAATTCAGTAATGGTGTTAAGAATGTTTATTGCGACGGTGTCAGTAGTGGTATTCAGCATGATAGATCTCCCATAATTTCTCTCAAAAACCATCAGCTTGTCATTAAATGACTTTTATTCCCCATTGGAATATTGACTGCCTAGTGCCTTTTATGTCCGTGTACCAATTGGTATAGGACACTGTCGGTTATCAATTAAGTGCCCGACTGTTTTTGAGATATTTTTGTAAAGAACTGTTTGTTACGATTTAGTTGTCTTTTGACTATTTCATCGTAACAGTACATAATACATTATTTTTAGTCTTTTGTCAATAATTCTGTCAAATATGTCAAATTTTGTAAAATATCTTTTTATAAAATATCTCAAAAAGCCTTTATTTTATTGACAAAATAGAATATTACTGCTATAATATAAATATCAACCATTTTGTCGACAAAGTTGTGAGTGAAATGAAATTTTGGGGAATTAATCACGTAAAAGTTAGATCCCGGATCAAGTCCGGGATGACAAGGGTAGGAGATTTATGTATAAAAAGGGTTAAAACAGTAGTTGACTATCACTTTAACCCGTGCTAAAGTATAAGTATTGACTAAATTATAAGAAATTTAGTCAATGTAATAACTAAATTATAAGAAATATGGTTAATCGAATATTGGAAAAAGTGTTAAAAGATCGTTTTTTTAAGGGAAAAGCAATAATATTGACTGGTCCACGGCAAGTAGGTAAGACTACATTATCTAAAAAAATATTGACTGACTTTGAAAATAAAGGGTTAAAGGTAAAAAAAATTAATTGCGATAATCCTACGGAAAGAGAAATGTTATCAGAAAAAGACATAACATATCTCACAGGGTTAGTAAATGATGCAAAAATAGTATTTATTGACGAAGGTCAAAAAGTCAATAGTATAGGCCAGACATTAAAGTTATTGGTGGATCACTATGGGAAAGATGTTCAAATATTAGTCACAGGTTCATCCAGTTTTAATTTATTAGATCAAACAGAGGAGCCTCTTACAGGTCGCAAATACGTATACACACTATATCCATTTAGCTTTAGTGAGTTATATTCAAATGATTTATTATTGGCTAATAAAAAACTTGAAGAACATTTGATATATGGAAGCTATCCAGATGTTGTTGTGAATCAAGATACATTTGATGATAAAAGAGAGGTTTTAGGAGAGCTCGCTTCAAGTCAATTGTATAAAGATATTTTGGAATTTCAAGAAATCAAAAACTCCAATGTCTTAAGAACTCTTTTGGAGGCTTTGGCGTTACAGTTGGGCTCAGAGGTCTCTTATACTGAGTTAGCATCTACTATAGGTATTAACAAAAATACTGTTGAAAAATATATAGATTTATTGGAAAAGAATTTTGTGATATTTAGATTGCACCCATATGCAAAAAATAAAAGAAGGACTATTAAAAAATCAAAAAAGATTTTCTTTTATGATCTGGGGATTAGAAATACTTTGATCAATAATTTTAACTCACTGCATTTGCGCAATGATATTGGAGGATTATGGGAAAACTTTCTTATTATAGAAAGAATCAAAAAACAAATGTATGAACGTACGTTCAGTAATAATTATTTTTGGCGCAGTTATGATGGGCAAGAAATTGATTGGTTAGAGGAGGTTGATGATAAGTTAAGCGGTTATGAATTCAAATGGAATACCCGGAAAAAAAGCAAGGTTCCGAAGTTGTGGTCAGAAACATATCCAGATACAAAATATGAAATTATAACATCTGAAAATTATTCAAAGTTTATAATGTAGAAATGTTATACAAAAAAGAATTACAACAATTGAATTTTGATGAAAAAGAGGCGGATGTTTATCTAGCGCTTTTAGAGTTGGGGGAGGCTAATATTGAGCAGATTGCCAAGAAATCAGGTGTAAAAAGAACTACTGTATATCATGTTATTGAGGCATTGAAGGAAAAAGGTTATATTGAAATGTCAAAAATTGGCAAAAAAACACTGTATTATGCTCTAAGTCCTAAAAAAATAGGTGAAAAACTGGAAGAGAAAAAACTTATTTTTGAAAAGATTATGCCGGGACTTTTATCAATTACTAATGATATAGAGAAAAAGCCGAAAATACGATATTATGAAGGAAAAGAGGGAATTCGTGAGATTTACAAAGACACACTCAAATATCATAATCAAGAAATGCTTGTGTGGACAACAGAAGATATATTAGAATATTTTGATGTTGATTGGCTGTGGGATTATTATGTAGAAAAAAGGGTGGAAAATAAGATTTGGCAAAGAACAATTGCACCAGATATAGAATATGCACATGAAATAAAGGGATTAGATAAAAAGCATTTGCGAAATATGCGACTTTGTTCCAAAGAACAATTCCCAATGTATGTAGACGTAACATTATATGGTGGACGATACGTGGGCATTATGTCATTTAAAGACGGTTTGGGGCTCATCATAGAAAGCGAAGGAATTTACAAAACTCTAAAAAGCATCTTTGAAATGAATTGGTTGATGCTGAAATAATAGAATACTATAAAGAAGTTTTACAAAATTATAATTTCCTGACAACAAATAACACTTTTTCTAAGTGTATTTTGTTTTTATATTTATAATCATTTGCAATTTCAAGTCCTTCTGGTTTAAAATATTTTTCTAATTCAATCGCAAATCCAGCTTCATTAAAAGCATTTTTGTATTGAATTAGCGGTTGTACCAGATTTTCTAATCTGATTTTTTGACCAAACCCTAAATCTACAGGAATTGATTTTCCTCTTAATTTTTGTAAAAGATTAGTATCTGAAATATTAATGATATTTGTAGTTATATAAAGTAAGCCATTACTTTTTAAAACTCTTCCTATCTCATTAATAACTGTTTCTAAATTTTTAAAATACATCAAGCTAAATG
>JALVPE010000075.1 GCA_027031945.1 Candidatus Moraniibacteriota bacterium | reverse complement strand
ATTAAAAAATGTCCACAAAAATCACAAAAACAGTAATTACCATTATTTACCAGTAAACTATTTTCTCAAAAAAATAATTTTTAAGTAAATTTTAAAAAATCAGCTTTGAGCTTTTGCAAATCACCTTTAAAATTAAAACTACACAAATTATGAATTCTCTTTTAGTCTCATAAACTCTACTGTATCACTATTTTTAATCATTTTCAAGTCTTTTGTATTAACATTTTTACGTTTATTTTTTGTACTATAAATTACTTTTCTCAATTCTTCAATAAAGCCACTGTCAATATCTGTAAGTGTACCACGTAGCTCTTTAATGATTGTCCGCAAAGCTAAACGTTGTTGAGATGGATGTTTTGATAAAAAATCATTAACACTGAATATAATATTATCATCTTTTTCTTTCCAAAATTTTTCTTGTAAACTTTCTAATAAATTTTGGTCATCTGCAATAATCATTGCCGTATTGGCAAGTGTATCAATAATCTTTGGATTATATGATTTTTTAAGTTCTGGAATTAATTCATTACGCAATCTATTTCGCATAAAGCTCGAGTCCTCATTTGTTTTATCAATATTGTATGAAACGTTATTTTCTTTACAATATCTCAATACATCACTTCGTGTAACCGTAAGTAATGGTCTAATAATGCCATTTGTTGAAATGTAACTCATCCCAGATAATCCTTGTAAACCACTGCCACGAATTAAATGTTCCAATATTGTTTCTGCTTGATCATTTTTTGTGTGTGCTACAGCAATTTTATTTGTCTTATATTTGTTAGCAACTTTGTTAAAAAAATCATATCTGATATTTCGCCATACATTTTCATTTCCATCAGACACATCTTCACAAACAAGTATTTCTAAATTGATATTATATTTTTTAGCATATTTTTGTACAAGTTTTTCATCATTGATAGAATCATTACCACGTAAACCATAATTCACGTGTGCAATTACAATATTGATTCCTGTCTTTTTAGCAATTTTTCTTAACACATCAACCATGCACATACTATCAGGACCGCCTGAAACACCCACAATAATTATATCTGTGGATAGCCACATTCTTTTTTGTGAATTCACATCTTGTACATATTTTACAAGATTTTTCATATCAATTAGTACATTTTATGTCTTAATAGGCGTCTATCAATTTATTTTTGTTTTTTAATATAATCCATAATTTGATTAAAAACTTCATCAACTGTAAGGTTTGTAGAGTCTATAACAAGATCAAAATTACTTTCATCAAAACAATCTTTTTTGTAATATTTTTTGTAACGAAAATCATCGCTACGCATACGCTCTTGATTGTTTTTTAAAACATCCTCAACTGTTTTAAGGTTTTTTGCTTCATTGCGTTTATTTTTACCTTGTAAGCTTTTAAAAATACGTTTAGCCCCTTCTTCAGGACTTACTTTTATATAAATTTTTATTGAATTAGGTATTAAAAACCAACTGGTACGACCTTCTATAATAAAATCATCTTGTGTTTGTCCTAATTTTTTTTGATAATCATCAACCTCTTTATCTGTTTCCGGATGTGTTTCACCATAAATATTATATTCTTCTAGTGTCATACCCTTTTTTTTAGCCATATCACGACGTATCTGTCCAATATAATATCTCTTATAATTTAATTCCTTTGCTAATTTTTCTGCTATTGTGCTTTTACCAGCACCTAATGTACCTGAAATTGTAATTATCATATCTTCTATAAATTATTTACTAAAAACGCTCCGACAGGCTCGGAGCGCAATAACACTGTTATTTATCATCCTTTTTTACGAGATTATCTTCTTCCTTTTCTTTTTTGTTGTTTTTTTTATCTTCTTTATTCAATTTTTCATTGTCAGATGAGTCATTCTTACTTTTATCCTCTTCTAATTTTTCTTCTTTTAATTTCTTTTCATCCATTAACACTAAACCCATTCTGTGTTCCTTTGGTTCAATCGAAAGAACTTTCCACATATAACTCTCTTTTGGTGTAATTTTATCTTCCATTTTTATACCAGGATACATTTCTTGAAATTCACTAATATGTGCAAGTCCATGAATATCTTTATCAAGATAAACAAAAGCTCCAAAATGGTTAATTTTATCAACCTTTCCTTTGTAAATTTCTCCAACTTTATATTTTTGAGCAATTTTTGTCCAAGGATCTTCTTGTAATGCTTTAATTGATAACGAAATGCGTGTATCATCTATACCAATAATTTTTGCTTCTGTTTTATCATTTACCTTAATAACCTCTCTTGGATCATCAATAAGTTGCCAAGCTAATTCACTAATATGAATAAGTCCCTCAAGTTTTGATTCTTCGCTATCTTCTGCTCCTTCTGGTGTAAATTTCACAAATGCACCAAAATCAACAACACCACTAACCTCACCGGAAATAATATCTCCAACATGTAAACCAGCAATAGCTTCACGTTCCATATCACTATGAGCAGCCTTTTCTGATACAATTAATTTTTCTTCTTCTTGATTTATATCAATGATACGTACCGGCAATTCTTTATTTACAAGTTTTTTAAGTAATTCAAGAATTTTATTTTTATCACCATCTTCTACACGAGGATAATTTTTACTTGAAAGTTGAGATACCGGCAAAAATCCAGTTACACCATTAACTTCAACCATAAGACCACCTTTATTTGCATCAAGCATTTTAACAAAAACTGTTTCCTCATTTTCTTTTTTAGCACGAAGATCATCCCATGCTCGCTCATAAGATGCTTCACGAATAGAAAGTTCTATATAACCCTCATCATTATCCAAATCAATTACAGTAGCAGTAACTTTATTTCCAACTTCCAATTTATCATCAGATGCAAGCCCGCTTTTTGCCTCACGACCAATAACCATACCGGTACCGATTGGACCAATATCAAGTAATACAACATTTCCTGAAATATCAATAATTGTTCCCTCAATAACATCTCCAACATTTGGAATAGATATATCGATATTATCCATCAATTCATCCATGCTTGTGTTTTCTGATTTAATTGTTTTTTTATTTTTTGTTGTAGTGTTTTTTTGTTTTGTTTTATTTATTGTTTTCTTCAAAGATTTTTTTTCATCTGAATCTTCCTTTACTTGTTTTACAATCTTATCCAATAAATCATCTACTTTTACCATAATGTTTTGATTAATTTTTGTATATTTTGACACAAAAATTGGTCTGCGCGTTTACCTCAGACTTCTATTATATAATTACAAACGCAAAAAAATTTTCACCAAGAAAATTATCAATCAAGTATTACAAAAGAAATTACATCATTTCTCCTGTCTGTTTTTTATTTAAAACGCCCCACGAGTGTTCTTAGATTTGAAAAATATTTAATGTTTAGTCCCACGTGAATACGTCTGAAAGACAAAATTAACAAGAATCTTTTTAATTTGAGGTTGGCATCAAATATTCATCTCTTGGCTCTTCAATTAAAGTAGGAGAAGGCAATACTAAGACGAAAAACCCGATTAATAACAAAGTGCTCGCCATCATTACAAACGCTGTTTTTAACGAAAAATAGGACCACAATATCCCAATTAATAGATTTGCTGTTCCTCTTCCTAAGGAAACATATATTCCAAGTGTTCCAATTGCGATCCCTTTTGCGATCAATCCTTTTGATTCTTTAGAAACTAATTGGTTGAAAGCAGGATATGCGGCACTCATTGAAGCGAACAATAAAGTAAGGGATAAG
>JALVPE010000074.1 GCA_027031945.1 Candidatus Moraniibacteriota bacterium | reverse complement strand
ATAGTATAGTATACAACTTGACTTTAATATTTAATTCAATTATGATGAATAATCAGTAGTTTTTTAATAATTGTTGTAATAACTTAATAAATATGGAGGATTAAGAATGTTAGATCAAAAAAAGACAGTGATTTCAGGAATTAGGGCTACAGGCAAGTTACATTTGGGTAATTATTTAGGTGTTATGCGTAATTTTGCAAATCTTTCACTAGATGAAACAAAAAGATGTTATTTTTTTGTTGCTAACTTACATACCATAACTACAAATATCGATCCGCAGAGCATCAGGCATGATTTGAGGGAAATTGTTTTGGATTATATTTCAGTGGGAGTTGATCCTGAAAGAGCGGTAATTTTTGCTCAGTCAAGTGTACCCGAAACAAGTGAGTTGATGTGGATACTTAACTGTTTTACGACAGTCGCAGAATTGGAAAGAATGCCTCATTTTAAAGAAAAAAGGGGTAAGCTTGAAGAAAAAGAGATTGTTAACTCTGGATTATTGACATATCCTATCTTGATGGCAGCTGATATATTAGGTCCTAATGCTGATCTTGTGCCTGTTGGAGAAGACCAACATCCTCATGTTGAACTTACAAGAAGTTTGGCAAAACGCTTTAATAATATATTTGGAAAAACATTTACTATTCCGGATATTCTTTCAAGCGAAGTTGTACGTGTGCCTGGCTTAGATGGAACTGCTAAAATGGGTAAAAGTGATAAGAATACAATAGACCTTTCTGATTCTCCCGATATTGTTTCGCAGAAAGTATCCAAATCTGTTACTGACATACGGCGAAAAAGGAGGTCTGATCCTGGTGATCCAACATGTTGTAATATTTATACAATGCATACGATTATGAGTAATGGAGATGAAATCAGATACGTACATGATAATTGTAGATCTGCTGGAATTGGTTGTATTGATTGTAAAGAAATATTAATTCAAAATATTAATAATATTCTTTTTCCAATACAACAAAAAAGGTTTGAATTAACACGACAAGGATATGAATTTGTTGATGAAATCTTGCATGAAGGAGGAATTGTAGCAAGAAATAAAATCGCACCAAAAGTTGAGGAGGTGAAAGAAAAAATTGGTGTTCCAAGTTATTGAAATTGAATTGGTTATCAAAATGAAAAAGCCCGTGATTTTATTTGAAATCATGGGCTTCTTTTTGTATTATTCTATCTTTTTGATCCTGTGACTATTATGTAGGCACCAGAATTTATTCCTGATAAAGCAAGACTAATATCTATTTGCTTTATCAATTCAGTCGCAGCTTCCTTTTGTGTTATAACACCATTTTTATCTTCGCTCTCAATAACTGTTTGAGGGATGATGGATGCTAATGTGGGATATGTATATATATTGCCGATAGAAAAATATTCATCTAGCAAATTAGATACATTTTGAACACTCCTAGCCTCTGCTTGAATAAAATATAATTCACTATTATGATAAACTTCAAGACAATGTTTATCTTGGTCTATACGGGCTGCAATTTGCATGGGCCATGGCAAAAAACCAAGTAATTGCAATAGTGATTCTGAGTTGTAGAAAGAAAGTAAAAATTTTCCCTTAGGATGCAAGCAATGATTTAGAGATTTTAGAACATTCTCTATGTTTTTTATATCACTTGCTGTTCCCATATTCATTATCGCTAAAGAAACAGAATTGCTGGATAAATTAAATCCATCTTCTAAATCTTTTTCAATAAATTCAACATGGGTTGTATCTACCGTAGCTTTATTTTTAGCTACTTTTAGCATATGAGGACTAATATCATAGCCAATGACTTTATCAAAAAAAGGTGCAATTTCATAAGATATAATTCCTGTTGCACAACCAAGGTCGATTGCTAGGGATCTTTTTTTGAGTTCTGACATTAATCCAAAAATTACTCGCTTACTAAATCTAGCATGTAATTTTGTTGCAAGAAATTGTTGTGCATATTGATTGTCATAATCATCAGCCACTGCCGCTGTTAATGCAAGGAGATTCTCTCTAAGATATTTTTCTCTTGATTCCTCGTCCAATTCATTAATAAGCTGAATATCTTCATTAATCTTATTCATCATATAATCATCTTGAACAAGACATGATTCTGCTATGATAGAATACATTAGTTCTGACGCAAAATTAGGATTTAAGCCAAGACTACTTGACCATTTGCGAGCTAAATTTATTCTTGCATCCTCAATTTCTGGGCGTCTTTTACCATATACGCCATCTTTTGATGCTCTACGTTTATTTTCAGCAACAAAATCAGATAAACCTCCTCCACTCAATCGTGTTGACAGAACATCAAAAATAAATTTATCAACTATTCTAAGTCTATCACCAATTTTGGTAAGATCTAAGTCTCCAATTATAGGTGTTCTCATTTTATAATCCTCCTAAATTCAAATTTATATTTGTGAACATCTTTTTTTAAAGAGCTCTACATCAACATTTATATAACTCTAGAATAATTTGTGAAAAAAGTCAATAAAAGAAAAAGTCAATGGCTATTTAGTCAAAGACTTTATGATTATAATAGTATAAAAAAGTGGCAGGCGCGGCGGGACTCGAACCCGCGGTACAGGATTTGGAGTCCTGTGGTTTGGCCACCAACCGACGCGCCCACACTTTTTAAAATTGTTATGAGTAATGCTATATTATTGCTAGTTTATTGTCAAGTGTTGTGTCATAATAAGTTGTTGACTTTTATTAAGAAGTGTGATTAAGATGTATAAAATAGTTAAGATGTTATATTAAGTTCTTTTAAAATAAAAGAGGTAATATGCTATGAGCTTTAGAGAAGTTGATATTGATGGTAAAAATGTTGTTGGTATTGGTGTGGATTTAACAGATATTTGTAATAGAAAATGCATAACATGTTTTGCAAATATCACATCTAGGTGTATGCATTGGGATATATTCAAAAAAATAGTAGAAGAAGGTGTGTATAATGGATTTAGTGAATTTTATATTTTGGGGGGTGAACCAACTCTTCATCCTGATATAATAAAGATGTTGGAATATGCAAAAAAAAGATTTGAACTTGTTATATTGGTTACAAATATGGACAAGCTCAGTGAATTCAGTTTTTGTAAGAAAGTATTTGAAACAGGTGTTACTATTGCTGGTCAACGGCAAACTATTGGGAGGGATACTACCTCACAGAAAATGATTCAAATACTTACAGGTGGGGATAATTTAATAACGTCAAATCAGGCGTGGGATAATGTTGAAAAAATATTTCCTCCAGATAGGGTATGTGTTCAATGTTGCATCACTAGACCAGTAGTGCAAAATGGAAACATTTATGATTTATTTCGTTGGATTCGAAAAAAAGGATTCGAACCAATTATGGAATTTACAAAAGAAGGAGGACTTTTTAAAAGAGGTTGTCAATGGGATGTAGATTCTGTAGAAATGCTTGAGATATTTAAAAAATTTCAAGAGATAGACAGAAATGAATTTGGAATTGTTGTTGATGCATTGACGCCACAAGCTTATGGTAAAACGTGTCATTTATTGGAGAGCTCAGTACATTTTCTTGTAGATGGTACAGCAATTCCATGTGTAGGCTATCAAAATCTTTGTTATGGAAATATTTTGCATAACGATATGAAAGAAATAATTAATAGTCAATTGCGACAAATTATTTCTAATCCAGCAGAGTGGATTTATGGTTATTGCAAAAATGAGTGTATTTATTTCAAAGAATGCACAGGTGGTTGTAGAGGATCAGCATTTGATATATCAGGTTGTCCAAGGGCAAGCTTTTATTATTGCCCACATATACCGAGGGACAAATTATCATTGAGTGATATGATTCCTGAAACATGTGAGGGTTGTTATCTCGAGGGAAATCCTGTGTGCAATCCAAAACGTGGAGATTTGTAATATGTAAGAAGATTGAAATAATTTTTTTCAATCTTCTTTTTTTATTGACAACTAATGCTTCTGTGTTAATGTGCTATATAAGCACATTAACAATCAATCCAATTCTGAATGGAGATAATCATGAAGCATAAAAAGATTGTGACTATTTTTATTATGATGGTATATGTTGTTGTAGGAGCTTTTGGACCGCCCTTGTATATGAAAGTTGCTAGCGAAATGGATATGCTTAGTGTAGTAATACAATTCTTATTATGTGGAGGAATATGCACATTAATATTTCAGCATGCTGTAGAATTTAAGTTTACTAGGACCATAAAACGTCAAATAAATGTAAAAATATTATTGTGCATTTTGAGTATGTGTATTACTTACGCAATGGCATATAGTTTTTTTATTATTGCCATGAAAGAATCAAGTGCCACTGAAACTACAATGTTAACTAAATTAACGCCACTCTTTACTGCTATTTTTTCAATAATATTTTTAAAAGAAAAAATAAAGAGCAAAATAGGTATTGTGTTGGCAATTATTTTATCCTGTATGGGCGTGGTTGTGTTTTTGGATATTGATATAACAAATTTAGCACATGTCAACAGGTGGTTATTTTTTGGAGGAATTACAATAGCATTGCTATATGGGATACAAGCAACAGTTAGTGGTTATTTGGATAATAAAGATATTTTATCTAAGGGACATAACACAGCTATTGGCATGATTGGGGGCGCAATACTTCTATGGTTATTTTGTATTTTTACAAAGCATGTGATAATTGTGCCATCCACAATCTATGATTTTGGTTGGATTGTGGTATTAGGATTAACAGTATCTATCCCAACATATTTAAAACTTGTAGCTTATGGTTTGGGTAATAAGATGACGGAATTAGCTTTTTATGATTATTTATCGCCATTAGTTGTAGCGATAATAGCATATATTATATTGGGTGAAAAAGGGTTTAAATATGAACTGCTAGGCATTGGTTTTGCTTTGATAATAGCAGGTATTTATATTTTGAGTAAGAGTGTTGACGAGAGCAAACCAAAAAAAACTCTTAATCAAGGTATCTAACGTGCAGACCTGTTAATTAATATTAATTAACAGGTTTTTTATTTCACTTTGTATGTTTTGCAGATCTTTCCTGAAAATAAAACTATAAAGGTAATTGACAATCTACGCACATATATTGACAATAATTTCATAATGCTATATATTAATAATTAGTTGAGTTTAAAATATTAAAACCTATAGGTTGGATCCCGAATTTGTTCGGGGCTGGGTCTGATCTGCCTAAGTATTTATAATATTTAGAAGGTGGTTTCTGCGTTAGTGGAGACTCGGCTTCTTCCGTAATCATGAGATAATCAATGTCGGTTTAAATACTGGAGTTGATGAGTGGAAATAAATCTGGCACCTCCATCAAGGTGTTTTTATTTTCAGAAAAAGGGTGGCACCACGAGATGACCTCTTGTCCCTTTATCAAAACAACATTTAGCTTGTTTAGATGAAGTGATGAGAGGTTTTTTAGTTGACTTCTCAATTAAACTAAGGTAAGGTAATTAATCAGTTCTTTAAGTAAAAATATAACTTTTGGAGAATGCTATGAATGGTGGTAAGGCTAAGAATCTTTTGTTGTTAGATGAAATTGTTGGAATTACAGTACCTAGATTTATAGTTATAAAATCACAGGAAAATGAGGTTGAAATTTCAAAAAAACTAGATATTTTTTTGAAGACAATACCATGTGATGTTAGGTTGGCAGTTCGAAGTAGTGCGTCTCAAGAAGATTTGTCAGAAGCTTCTTTTGCAGGTATGTACACAACTAAGCTTAATGTTTCAGCAAATGTTGATGACTTATTGTCGGCCATTGCTTCTGTTAGGGGTTCTGTAGCGGAAAAAGATGGTGTTTTATCTCATTATGTTGAGCAGAAGAAATTAGATTGTGGAACGGTTAAAATGTCAGTTATTGTTCAAGAATTTGTTGAGGCTGATTATAGCGGTGTAATTTTTTCTCATGATTTAAATAAGATGGATGGTTATTACACTATTTCAATCTCGGAAGGAGTTGGTGAACATATAGTAGGAGGTTCGACTAATGGTAAGTTAATACGAATTGTCAGAGGTTCAAATGCTGAAGATATAACAGATAAAAACCTCAAATTAATTGTTGATGCAATGCAAAAGGTCGAACAGGCTTATGACTCGAGACATCTCGATGTTGAATTTGCAATTAAAGATAATGAAATTTTTATTTTGCAATGTAGACCAATTACGACAGGAACTTTTACTGAAGAAGTTCAAGGAAGTTCATTGATTTGCAGCATAGGAAAGTTAAATGATTTGGTTGCTAGTGAATTTCGAGGAGATGTGCTTGGTGATATGATTGATATTAATCCGTTGGAATTATTAGGAACAAATCCAACAGCATTGGACGTATCTATTTTTAAGTATTTGTTCGCAGATAAAGTTGTTGAACAAGTTAGAAGTGACATGGGATATAATCCGTTGCATATCGGTTTGATGCGTGTTGTAAATGGTAAGCCATATATTTCTATGAGAGCATCAGCATTTAGTTTTCGTCCATCAGGAATACCTGAATTGATTTATGATCAATTAGTACGGGTTTATCATAATATTCTTGTAAGACAACCCTCTTTGCAAAGCAGCGTTGAATTTAATGTTTATGCTATGAGCACTGGAGAAAAACTTGAAGAAATTCTGAGGCACACGTATCTTGATGATGATGAAAAACAGATCGTGAGAGATGCATTTGTACGTATTGACTCAACTTTTTATGACGTTTCTGAGAAATGCTTAGAAAGTTTTGAGAGTGATGTTGTTGAGTATGAATACAAAATAGACACACTAGATATGTATTCATTGGAGGATATGTTAAGGCATGTTGTTATAGGCACAAAGATTTTTGTTCAAGTTGCAAGATTGGCTTTTTATTGGAAGAATCGATTTGAGGAGCTGTATCCACAAGAGAATCTAAATGAATTAATGCGTGGATACATGAAGTCGATGAGCTTGCAATTACAATCAGATTTGTTCCGATGTCGTACTGGACAAATATCTAGGAATGCTTTAGTTAGGAAATATGGGCATTTGCGACCAGGGCAGTTTAGTGTTTTTGGTGAGTCTTATGCAGATGATCCAGAGTTATATTTGTTTTCTAAATTGAGCTGTGCAAAACCAGTTGAAATAATTGAGTTGAAGCATAATTTTAAAGATAAAATTGAATTTAAAAATTTGATTTCATTTATGAATGCTCGTGAACAGATGAAATTTTTATTTTCTAGGGCATTAAATATCTTTATTAACAATCTTCAGCTAGAGCTGGTTAAAAAGGGAATCACGAAAGATTCCGCATCCAACATGCAGTGGTCTCAGTTAAGTAAATGCCTAAAAGGCTGTAACTGTGGTAACATAGAGGATGACATAGAACAATCCATTATATTGCCAAGTGTTATCATTCCAGGTGTGACCGATCTGTCCGTGGTTGTATTTAATGAGGCTATGCCTTCATACATTACGAATTTGGTTGTTAAGGCTCGTTTGTGTGCTATCGAACAATTTGATATGGATGTTGATGTTCATGATACGATTGTATTGTTACCAAACGCAGATCCAGGTTATGATTTTTTGTTTCATTCTGGAGCACTTGGTATCATTACTAAAGTTGGAGGACCTGCATCACACATGTGTATTAGAGCAATTGAATTGCAAATGCCGGCATGCATAGGCTGTGGTGAAAACATGTATCGAGAATTGATACGTTCAGAGCATATTGTATTAGACTGTGCGTCTGAACAAATCATCATCTCTTAAATTTTAGGTGGGGTGTGGCTGTCATGTCAGTTACACCCTAATTTTTATAAAAAAATCTATGAAAAAAATTATATTTATTTGTAACGGTAATATACATCGTTCTGTTATAGCTGCAGAATGTTTGAGGACAATTTTAAAAAAGCAAAATATCGATTCAGAATATTTTGTAGATTCTTATGGTATACAAGGCACAATGGACACTGAACCGCCAAAAAAGAAACAACTTATTGATTATAAAGAAGAATGGAATGCTGCAAAAATAACATTAAAAAAGTTTGGTATTGACATTAGCAATCATTTCTCACAAGCAATTTCTATAGATGTAATAAAAAGTGCTGATGTAATAATTGCTATGGATAATAAGGTTTATAAAGAAGCAAATAATTCTTTGTTAAAGCAATTTCCACAGTTTAAGGAAAAAATACATTGTTTTTCAGAGTTAAGTGCATATAATAAAGTCATTGAGGATCCTGCTGGGAGTGAAGACAAACAATTGCATAAAGACATAATTGAAACTATACATAGCACGTTGGTTAAAAAATACGAAAATATTTTGTCATGGCTTAAATAGGTTTATTGTTTTAAAAATTTATAAATCAATTGTGGATATGGTAAAGAATTTTTTGTATAAATCATGTATAAAATTTAATGTTGCTATTTGAATTATGGACAGCAAATTAGAAAAAATAATAAAAATACTTTTTTCGTATCAGACGGAAAATGTTGGGGGCAAAATTAATCCTCGTATTTTAGAGTGTCAAAAAAGCATTGGTAATTTTTTAGCAAGTGAAAATATAGATTATAAAATTGATGAATATGCTATTGATGGCGTATACAAGGATAAATATACTTTGCATCATGCAAATTTACTCGCCTTTAATCAACAATCAACAAAACCATTCATATTATTACAAGGTCATTTAGATACTGTGCCATCTGATGTAAAATATAATATCACAATAAATAAAAATACAATTATTGGAAGAGGTGCAGTAGATATGAAAGGGTCATTAGCAGGACTTATAGACGCATTTGTGCAAATGAATAAAATGGACAATTGTAAATATACGCCAATGTTACTTATTACTGCTGATGAAGAATCTAATGCATTTGCAGGTATAAATCATTTTTTAAAAAAATATAAGTTATTAACAAAAAAAATTAAAATTGCAATAAATGGAGAGCCTACTGATTTTGAGGTGTATACAAAATTTAGAGGTATTTTTGGACACGATATTTTTGTTAATGGAAAGTCGGGACATAGTGCTTATCCAGGTGACGGCACAATTATAGAAAAGATGATTCCGCTAGTCGATAAGGTTAATTATTTTATTGAAGAATCAAGAAAAATAGATGATGATGCATTTGGAGAGACAATTGGTGCATTTACAGTACTTAATGCAGGGAATAAAATCAATCAGTTACCAGCAGATTTTTCTTTGGGTTATGCATTGAGAATAGTAAAACAAGTAGATGTGTATGATGCACTGTTCAATAAAATAGTGAGTGATAAATTTTTACGTGATGTGCAAATAAAAAAAATATCAATAGATCCTATTGATGCACATATTAATGAAAAAGAAAATAGATATCTCAGAGAATCTTTTCAAAAAATAAATATCAATTTTACAACAGATGTTGCACGTTATTTTTCAGAGGCAAATATTTTAAATAGAAATAATATAAAGACAATTACATGTGGACCAGGCAATCCGCAGTTAGCTCATGTCAATCCTGAATTAGAAAAAATAAACATAAATGATATTAAAAAGTATTCTCAACTTGTGCAGTCTATATTTATGAATTACAAATAATATGATTAAATTTTTTTCAACATACACAAAAGATATTATTACAAATAATGGCAATGAGGTTATCAAGGATGGTGGCCCAGCTTTGTTTATGAAAAATATTTTTTCTAAAAATGACATTGAATATAAGATTTATTCACAAGAAGCTATTGTTAAGATTATTGTAAAAGACGGAGATGAAAAAGGAGTATTACAAAATTCATTAAATAAAAAGACATTACAGGATATAAATAAAGATGATATAGTTGTTATTTCCACAGTTTCCAATGAATGGGTTTTTGACTCTAATGTAGTTAAGGGAAATGAAGTGTTTTTGGATGCACAGGGATATATTAGACATGCCAAGGAAAATCCATATTTTTTTGAAGAAAATTTTTGGGATGATATATTTTGTCTAAAAGTAAATGAACAAGAATTAAAATATTTGCCACATAACATTATCGACAATCAAAAGGCAAAGTATTTAATTGTTACAAAAGGAGGTACTGGTGTTGATGTATATACGAAAAATAAAAAATATTTTTTTAGTGTTAATAAGATAAAGTCATCGGATACTATTGGTGCGGGAGATACTTTTTTTGCAAATTTTATTGTATCATTTATGAAGATAGGTGATACAATGGAGAAAAATATTAATTTTGCAATAAACAAAACAGAGGAATTTTTATTAAATAAAAAACTATGAATAAATTACAAAAAAAGATTTTTAAGAATAAACAAAAGCCATCTGTAATTGGTATGGTGCATTGCGCACCGTTGTTTGGTTATGCAGATAGTCCTGGAGAAAAAGAAGTAAACAAAAAGTTTATGTCTGATCTTAAAGCGTTGGTGAGTGGTGGTGTAGATGCAGTGATGATTGAAAATAATTATGATATACCACATTATGAAAAAGCAAAAAGATCAACAATTGCTCAATTGACAAAATTATGTTTACAAGCGAGAGAATTTACAAATAAGCCACTAGGACTTTGTGTATTATGGAATGATTATGAAACGGCATTATCTATTGCCAAAATTGCAAAGTTTAATTTTATTAGAGTACCTGTTTTTGTAGATAAAGTTGAAACAGTTCATGGGATTTTTGACAAAAAAGCAAAAGAATGTTTGCAATTCAGAAAACAAATTGATGCTGAAGATATTTTGATTTTTGCAGATATTCAGGTTAAGCATGCAAAACATTTGATAAAAAGGTCATTGAAAGCAGCTGTAAAAGATGCAATAAAAAATAATGCTGATGGAATTATAATAACAGGCAAATGGACTGGCGACCCACCAACAGTTGAAGATGTCTCAGAAGTTAAAGGGGTTGCAGAAAATATACCTGTGATACTGGGGAGTGGTATAACACCAGATAATATTTCCAATTATGACGTTGATGGAATAATAGTTGGTAGTTATTTTAAAGAAAAATTTGATCCAGAAGAAAAAGATTTTCATAATATTTTTCCATGGAAGTCAAAAGTAAAATTGATTAAAGTTAAGAAATTTATGAAATTTATAT
>JALVPE010000073.1 GCA_027031945.1 Candidatus Moraniibacteriota bacterium | reverse complement strand
ACATTATACAAAAATAAAAAAAATGTAACCCTTGTACAGTTTACATTTATTACTTTATTTGCAGGCATGCTTTTTATATCATTATTTGACCATTTAGCGTGGACATCTCACTTTGGATTATTTACACTATTTTTATTAGGCGGATTATCGCTTCGGACAAGTCACTAATTTATTTTTGCAAAATATTATCTAACAATTTTTCTTTTCCTTTGCCTGTTTTTGCACTGAAAGGAAAAATATCAATATCTTCACCTAATTCTTGCTTTATATCAGAAATAGATTTGTATAAATTCTTTTGATTTAATTTATCAATTTTATTTGCCACAACAATAAACGGATGTTTATACTCACGAAGGACACTTATCATTTCCCTATCAAAATCCCTAAGTCCTGCCTTTGCATCAACAATCACAACTGCTTTTGTGATTTGAGCTTCTCCGGAAATAAAGTACCACAAAATTAATCGACGTAATTTTTCACGATATTTTTGACCAAGTTTTGCATATCCATATCCCGGCAAATCTACAAAATACGTATTTTCATTGATTAAGAAAAAATTAATATGTTGAGTTTTGCCTGGCTTACTTGAAGAACGTACAAGTTTTTTTTGATTTACAAGTTTATTTATAACACTAGATTTTCCCACATTTGAACGCCCTACAAAAGAAATTTGCGGTATATTATCGACAAGTAGATTATGTGACCCTACTACACTTTTTACAAATTGTGCACTTGTTACTTCCATAGCCTCTAAAATTAATTAATTATATAAAGAATACTATACTATCGTATTAACTACAACTATTAAAAATCTGTTCATGCAATATCTCCATGAACAGATCAAAAAATCATTTATGTTTTTGCCTGTACGCATTTGCCAAAACTATTATAGAATCGGCATGCGTATCCATATCTCCATCATAATAAATATGATGATTTTTAATGTCAACAAGCATCTTCTCAAATGCCTCATCACGATGCACACTTGATGCAAGATGCTCTTCGATCCAGAGTCGTGCACATCGCACATCATCTGCACTGATATATCGCAACGTTTGACCAACACGCACGATGTATCTTGGAGCGCTAATATGATTTAATTGTGCCAAATGTGCTACAGATTCACCCGTTTTTTGTGCAATAACACCAATAGTGTCATTCCTTTGCACAACATATTCTGCAGCATTCGCCAACATGCTTATACACAAAATACTCCAGGACAACATAACAACCAATACCATCTTCATAATACTTCCTCCTATTTGTTTAATTATGTATTGGAATAAATAACGATATCACACATTACATCAAAAATCAAGAGTCAGTCTTGTCTTATCTATACCCTCTACCAAAACTCCATCCATATCCCCAACGCCATGGAGTATTTAAAAATGGAGTTCCTGAAACTCTTACTACTACATATATTATTTGTGGCATTAATTCTTGATTAGATTTTTTATATATACACTCTCTAAGTTCCTTGTCTGCATTTTTTCTTTTTTGACTAGTGCCACCCATCCAATAATGCTTATCGTGTTTTGTACAACATTCTTTCCAGTTGGCATCTATAAATAAAGTGCATCCATCTGTTGAAAATACTTTTTGTTTATCAGTAGATTTATCATAGAAAGAACTAGCTACCAAATACCAAAAAAACAATGTAAATAAAATCACTATTAATATTGCCACTAATATACTTTTTGACATATAATTATAAAAAATGAAATTTTAATCTATTTATATCAAATCCATCAGCAACTTTTGCATATTCCCACTTTGTTGTAATTCCATATGGCGAACTATTAAAGAATTTTATTTTTATATAATTCAGCTCCTCTAACATTTCAACAGTTTCATCAAATAATTGTTTTTGATCTGTCTGAAAAATCCATGTTGTTTCTGGTTGTATCCAATTGCGTAAACCCTCAATAAATTTTTTATTTATTACACGACGTTTTTTGTGTCGTTCTTTAAACCATGGGTCTGGAAAATTAACATAAATTTCTTCAATTATAATACCTCTATCTATAGATGGTTTTAAAATATCTTTTAAATTCCTGGTAGCATCTCCATCAAAAACAATTACATTCTCATATTTGCTAAATTTTTCTTTCAATCTTTGAGCAAGTGGCTTACGAATTTCCAAAACTATAAAATTTTTTGAATTACCAAATTTCTGAACTAAACCCTCCACAAATTCCCCACGGTCTGCTCCGATGTCCACAATGATTGGATTACCATTATCAAAACCATTAAACTGATGTTTGGTTTGATCTGCTAATGGATTCACATGATGTCGTATACGACTTTTTTTTGTCATATAAATTTTTTTATTTATAAATTTATATTTAAATTTCCATCATCAACGGACAATGGTCTGAACCAAACTGTTCATTTAAATATTTTACTTCTTTTACTTCATTTACTAAATTTTTATCTATAAAAAAATAATCAATTCTCCAACCAACATTTCGCTCACGTGCTTTTGTAATTACATTCCACCATGAATACACATCTGTAACATCCGGATTTTTATCTCGCCATATATCCACCCAGTTATTTTGAAGAACATTATCCATCCAAGCACGTTCTTTTGGATGAAAGCCAATTTTGCCATCATTTTCTTTTGCTCGTGCAATATCCATTTCAGTATGTGCAACATTCATATCTCCACCAACAATTACTTCATGACCTAATTTTCTAAGTCCATTCATATACTCTAAAACTCTATCAAAAAATACTATTTTTTCTTTCCAAGCCTCTTCACTTTTACCTCCATTTGGAAAATATATCGACATGATATCATATATTTTATTTTTGTATAAAAATGATAGGTGAGATATGCGACCTTCATCCATATTTGGAATACCACTCATATCAGGTCCATCATTTTCTATTGTATCTTTTAGTATTTTATCATTTTCTACATAAGTATCCTTAAGGTGTGGTACATGCATATTAAAATTAATCCTACGAGTCTTTTGTAAAAAATCACGACGAGCCCAAATACCTGTCCCTGCATAACCAGGTTTCTGAGCACTATGATAAAATTGTCGATAAACTGGATTTTTTGTAAGATAATTACTAAACTGCTCTTTTTTACCTTTTATTTCTTGCAAAAGTAAGATATCAGGAGATTCCTTAGCAATAAGCTCCTGTAAAGATTTTTTACGTTCTACAGCTCTCAATCCATTAACATTCCACGTTATTATTTTCATGATGTAATTTTTTATACTTATGTTCTATATTATATTACACAATACATAAATAACAAAAAGTGTCTTCACAATTGAAAACACTTTTCTAGTATAATATCCAAAGAAAACTTATGGCCTTGTCTTGATAATTCGTCCACTAGCACAGTCTGCATTTGAATTACAAGAACTTTGACAATCTTTATTACTGTTCGCAACTACTGGCGTTGCCTGACATGTACCTTGATTGTTACATGTTCTTGATGTACACATTGTGCTAATTGTTAATGTCTTTTTCACTGGAGGATTTGGATTTGGATTCGAATTTGAATCCTCAAAATAACATTCTGCTGAATAATTGTTTGGTCCTGGCTTTATTTCTATTTCTTTGGCACCATCACCTGTACAAATTATTGGATCTGGTGTATTACCTATTTTTGTGCCTTTTATCTTACAACAAAGTTTTGAACTACTGCTTGGACATACATTTCTAGAGACCCTTCACAAAAGTGTGTCTGACAGGTACAATAAATAACTAATTTTTAACTAAAAACCTATGTCAGAAAAAA
>JALVPE010000072.1 GCA_027031945.1 Candidatus Moraniibacteriota bacterium | reverse complement strand
CTCTATTGATCCGGCATGCCACAGAGGGTTTCCAACGCCATGGGCGTCATTTACCTATTTTTTTGGTTTAGAACGTGTATTTCCACGTGTTGCATTATTTTCTCAATATCACCAGTGGTATAAAAATATGGAAAGTATTCATGAGATAGATAGTCCAAGCGGTGCATTTATGATGGTTCCTCGTGGAGTTGTAGAGACTGTCGGAATGCTTGATGAAGATTATTTTATGTATGGAGAGGATATTGATTGGGCATACAGAATCAAAGAACATGGATATTCTATATATTTTTTACCGACACCTACTGTTGTACATTACAAAAAACAAAGCGGAAGAAAAAGTACGAATAAACATGCAATGAAAAAAAGCAGAGCTTGGTTTTATTCAACTATGGAATTATTTTATAATAAGCATTACAAACGTATATATGGTCCTATTATGACGTTGATGGTGGTATGTGGTATACGGTGTTTATCAAAAATAAGAAAGTAATATATGAGAATAGGAATAGATGCTAGATTTTATGGACCAAAAAGTAAAGGCTTAGGTCGATATACACAAAAACTTATTACATATTTAGAAGATATTGATCATAAAAATGAATATATTATTTTTTTGCGTGAAAATAATTTTGAGGAATATATTCCAAAAAATAAAAACTTTGTTAAAGTAAAGGCTGATTATAGATGGTATTCTTTTAGTGAACAAATATTCTTTCCGTTTGTTTTATATAAGCAAAAATGTGATTTGGTACATTTTCCACACTTTAATGTACCAATTTTATATTTTAAAAAATTTATTGTAACTATTCATGATTTAATACTTTTGCATTATCCAACTCGTAAAAATTCAACACGGAGCAGTCTTTTTTATTGGGTGAAGTATGTGGTGTATCGTATGGTTATAGGCATAGTTATAAAAAGGGCAAACAAAATTATTGCCGTGTCTAAATTTACTGCAGATGATATATGCAGTAGATATCCAAATTCTTGTAATAAAATATCTGTAGTTTATGAAGCTGCTGAAATTAATACAATAGATAAAATAATTGATAAAAATTTGCAGAAGTATGGTATAATGAAACCGTATATGTTGTATGTGGGAAATGCTTATCCGCATAAAAATCTTAACATACTTGTTAAAGCTTTTGTAAAATATTTGGACAGTGGTGGAACAGTAAAAACTTTAGTGTTGGTTGGATGTGATGATTATTTCTACAAAAAATTACAAACATATATAACAAAACAAAATTTGAGTAACATTAAGATATTTTATACAATAGATGATTCGTTACTCACAATATTATATAAACAGGCAAATTTTTTTGTGTTTTTGTCTCTTTATGAAGGATTTGGATTGCCACCACTTGAGGCGCAGTTATTGGGTATTCCGGTTTTGTCTTCCAATCATGCATGTATGGTAGAAGTTTTGTCGGATTGTGGTGCATTGTATGTGGATGCAAAAAATATAAATGAAATTGTAAAAGCTATGAATAGGATTGTTAATGATAAGAAACTTCGTAATATTTTGATGAAAAATGGAAAAAAAAATGTATCAAAATATTCATGGCAAAAAATGGCAAAAAAAATATGTAATATATATAGACAAAATATTTAAGTTATGGACAGTATCGTACCAAAAAGACAAAGAAAAAAAAATATTTCAAAAAGACATGTTGGCAAAACTAATTTTTCAGATATTAGTGCAAATGTTTCAGAAAATTATAATAGCAATCTACAATATCATGTTTACCAACTTGGGCAAGCTTATGGGAGCGATGAACTGCATATTTCTTATTCTGAATTTGAGGATGCTGTTTGGCAAGATGAGGTTGATAATGATGAATTTGATGATGTAAAATATTCAAATGTACAAATTATACATAATAATAGAAAAAAATCACAAGGTAGATTTGTAGAGGGAAAATCCGAAAGTCAATATGAGGATTTTTGTGATGTTGAAAATGAGTCTGATGCAAAATTTTCACTTTTGGATCTTCCAATTTTTTCTCAAGAAAGCATCTTGATACCAAAGAGTGTTTCATCAAGATTTGCAATTATTGTGGGAATGTTTACCCTTATGCTTGGTTCATTTTTGTTTGTGGGAACAACGCTTGCAGTAAAAGACAGAGTTGACGTGGCAAGTAAGCGTGCTGTTGTGTCAATTAAAACTGCAATACAGAGTTTGCGTGCAAATGATTTTGCAACATCTCAAGAAAATATCAATAGAGCACATGAAGAATTTGTTTTTGCTTCGACTGAGATGAATAAAGTAAGTCATTTTGCGACGTTTATTTCACAATTTATTCCAGGTGCATCAAAACTTTCAAGTGGGAATCACATAATTGAAGCTGGTAAGTATTTAACGCATACTGCTAAAGAACTTCATACAATTATTCCAACAGTTATTAACAAAGATAGTTCCTTGTTGACACAAGACGGCAAACACGTGTCATTTTTAGCATTGTATGAATTGGTGGCAAATCAAATGGATATTGCTTATAAAGACGTTTTAAATGCGAGAAAACATATTGATAAAGTACATCTGGATGATGTACCAAAAGAATATAGAGATACTTTTATAGAAATGAAAGAAATATTACCATTGGTAGAAAGTTCACTCAAACATGGAGTTGAATCACGTAGTATGGTAGAAGAATTGTTGGGTGCAAATGGTCCGAGGACATATTTATTTTTATTTCAAAATAATCATGAAATGCGTGCAACGGGTGGTTTTATTGGGAGCTATGGTATTATCAAAATTAATAATGGTAATCTTGAAAAGATGCTTATTGATGACATATTCAATCCAGATGGACAACTTATAGATAGAGTCGTACCACCACTTCCTATTCAAAAAATTTCAGCTGATTGGAGCTTACATGATAGTAATTGGTTTGTAGATTTTCCATTATCTGCAAAAAAAGCTATGGATTTTTATGAACGTACTGGTGGACCAACCGTTGATGGAGTAATTGCAATTACCCCGGCTATGATGAAAAAATTTCTTGTAATTACAGGCCCGATTTCATTACCTCAATATAATATAGTGCTTACAAGTGAGAATTTTATGGAAGTAATGCAGAATAAAATTGAAGATGAAGATAATTATAAAACGATTGAGAAATCAGATGGGAAAATGAATAACAAAAAAGAAATCAAAATAGAAAAAACAAAATATGTAGAAAATAATCGAGAAAATAAAAAACAACCAAAAAAGATTTTATCAGATTTGATGCCAATAATGTTAGATAAATTATTGGATAAAAATTCACCAGAACATTTAGCGAGATTGTTATCGGCAATTTCTAGTGGCATGAAAGAAAAACATATTATAATGTATATGACGAATGAGAGAATGCAAGATATTATTGAAAGTAATGGTTGGGGTGGCACAGTGCTCCAGACAGACAAAGATTATTTAAGCGTAGTCAATACAAATATTAATGGATTTAAAACAGATGGCGTAATAGATGAAACAATTACGCATACTGCCAGCATTGATGCTAATGGATATATTGTTGATACAGTACAAATTAAACGTGTGCACAATGGAGGTAAAACAGGGTTTCCATGGTGGGATGCAGTGAATTCAGACTATATGCGGATATATGTACCACAAGGTTCAGAACTTCTATCTGTAGAAGGTCAAACACGTGAAATAAACACTCAACGCTTAGATTATGATGCTTTAAAATATGAACGTGATCCTGATGTGGAGAGGGAGGAAAAAGGTATGTATATTGATGAAGAAACAGGAACACGCATATATGATGAGTATAATAAAACAGTTTTTGCAAATTGGGTATATGTTTCTCCACAAGAAAGTGTGACAGTAACATATAAATATCGTTTACCATTTCGTGTTGATTTTGATTATGATAAAGATGGCAAATTTGGTTCGTATGCGATTTTATTTCAGAAACAATCTGGCAGTGAAAATTCATCCATTATTAGCAATATTGTATTAGATAATAATTTTTCGCAGGTATGGAGTTCTAATAATGATGCAAGTTTACAAATGCACAATAATCTTAAAACAGATAGATATCATGGCATAGTTTTTCGTGTAAAATAGTATGAAATTCTTATATATTATATATTTAAAATAAAGCGATTATAGATATTTGTAGAATTTATAAAAATTGTTTTCACAAGAATGTTTTAAATTATGGAAGTATTTTGACAGTAAATTTTTGGATATTCTGTTAATCTGGACTTTTGTAATACATTTCTACAAAATGATTTGCGAAAATATGGTTGATAATACACGTAAAATACTGTATAGTAATAGTCTTAATATATTTTATAAAAATGATTAAACAATTACATTATTTCTTTACACGTTCGAGTCAAAACTCAATTGCAGCAGGTGCTGTAATAGTTGCTTTTTTTGGCATCCTTAGTCGTATACTTGGACTTTTAAGAGATCGTATTTTAGCATCACACTATGGGGCGGGAGATGCACTTGATATGTATTATGCCGCTTTTAGATTGCCTGATTTAATTTTTGAGCTACTTGTTGTTGGTGCGTTAGGAGCGGCTTTTATACCTGTATTTAGTAAACTTATGGCAGAAAAAAATACTAATCGTGCATGGCAGACTGCAAGTGGTGTGTTTTTTGTGATTGTTGGAACTTTGATAGTACTGTCTATTGCAGGAATAATATTTGCTCCTGTGCTTATGCATATTATTGTGCCAGGTTTTCCAGCAGAGAAAATGCAACAAACTGTTTATTTGGCTCGTATTATGTTTTTGAGTCCGGTTTTTCTTTCGGCAAGTGCTGTTTTGGGTGGTGTTTTGGTATCATTCAGACGTTTTGTGTTATATTCCACAGCACCTCTTTTTTATAATTTAGGTATTATTATTGGAGCTACGATTATTGCGCCACAGATGGGACTCATAGGACTTGCTTATGGTGTTGTATTGGGAGCGTTTATGCATTTTTTAATTCATGTAATTGCAGTGAATATTGCAAAAGCACAATTTTCATTACCTAAAACTTGGCCACACAAAAATAAAGATGTACGTAATGTGCTGAAACTCATGATTCCCAGGATGTTTTCAAGTGCTTCTAATCAAATTTCTTTACTTCTGATTACTTTTTTTGCATCACTGCTTGCTTCAGGTAGTTTAACTGTGTTTTCTTTTGCTAATAATGTTCAAAGTGTTGTTTTGGGACTTGTTGGTGTTCCTTTTGCTGTTGCAGCATTTCCAGTTTTAGCAAATAAATTTGCGATAAATGATATGGAATCTTTTGTTGGAATCTTATCACAAACTTTACGTCGTATCTTATACTATTCTGTACCACTTAGTATGATATTTTTTGTACTTAGAGAGCAGATTATACGAGTGGTTTATGGTGCGGGACATTTCGATATAAATGATACTGTTCTTACATATCAGATTTTGGGAATATTATGTGCTAGTCTTTTTGCTCAGAGTATTGTCCCACTATTAGCTCGTGGATTTTATGCAATGCAAAATACCAAAACACCTTTGTACACAGCATTTGGCGCACAGATTGTTAATGCTTTTTTGATTATTATTCTTATAAGGAGACTTGGTATTTATGCAATAGCAATTGCTTTTTCGGTAGCGGCTGTTTTTAATGCAATTTTACTTTTTGCGCTTTTGCACAAACGTGTGGAAGATGGGGAATATAGAAATACACTAAGAACAATATTACAAATTGCAACAGCAACTTTTGTTTCATTCATCACTACGTTTTTTATTCGTGATATGTTGGGAGATATACTGCCATTGAAGTTTGTGTGGGGTGTATTGACTCAACTTATTGGTGCTGGTGTTAGCGGTGCATTGGTATATCTTTTTGTTACAGCAATTTTTAATATGAAAGAATATGAAACAATAAAACAAAAAATAATAATTCGTATATTTGGTAGACCACAAGTGGCAAATGAAGAACAAAATATAGTAAGATAGAATTAATAAATTTAAATTATAATTAGACTTAACTTATTTGAACAGTTGACGTCCTTTTTATGTTGTGCTATATTGATGTATCAATAAATTAATTGGTAATTTAAATTATATTATTATGAATAAGAATAGAGCAGTTGTAGCGCTTGTAGTAATTGTATTTGTGGTTGTTATTTCAATGTTATATGTGATATTTACCTCAAACAGACGAGGAATTGAAGAAACTCCAGATGTACAAACAGCTTTTAAAGAAGGAGAAACTTTTGATATTGACAATGATATAAACAAGCGTGCAGAAAATGAATTAAATAAGTCAGAAATAAAATCAGATGATTTAATTGCACAAACTAAAATAAAGCAAAGCAATATAAAAAATAACTCACAAAAAACAAAAGCAATTTCAGAAAAGAATATAATAACTACAAGTTCACCAAAAACAGGCCCAGGGTCTATGGCAGTAATGCTAGCTGTTGTATTAGGCACAATTTCAGCAGGAACTGTGTACAAAAGGGGAGTGTAAGTATATTAGTGTATTTCTCTCAGATTAGCTAGTTTGATATGATTGTTGTTTTTTGTTATGGTAATGTGGCACTAAATTAATTAGTTCTTTTTATGAAGTCGAACTTTAAAAAAGGAGAAACAAATGTTACGAAAAAAAGATGGTTATACGCTGATTGAGTTGTCAATAACGATAGTTATAAT
The DNA here is from genome assembly GCA_027031945.1 of Candidatus Moraniibacteriota bacterium. Classification (GTDB taxonomy): domain Bacteria; phylum Patescibacteriota; class Minisyncoccia; order Moranbacterales. The sequence goes on along the minus strand of JALVPE010000072.1, from coordinate 24,035 downwards.
AGCTATCGTGATAGGACTTCTATCTATTTTTGTAATAGTATGTAAGGGAAATTTTTGGTATACTGAAGCTGGTGTACTAAAGGAGCTACGAATTGATCATCCTGGTGTAATACGAGTTTTGAAGACCGAAAAAAATATATTCGATGAGTCCGTAATTACGGTGAAAGAAGGCAATGAGACAAAAGACTATTGCCTTGACACTTCAATTATGTGGAACTATAAATTTGTGAAATGTACAAAATAATTTTTTGTCTGTTTTTGAAGACGATAACGATCTGCTTTAACAAGAGATCGTTATTTTTATTTATTTTTTATCAAGCAAGCGCAAGGACACTTTAATCCTTCAATTTTTCCAATTAATTCTCCGTTATAAGTTGTCTCTCCCAAAGTATTCCAGACTTCTCCACCGGCTGCAATACATTCTTTTTCCGAAATAACATTATTTGGTAATTTAATTGGTGCATTTAAATTATCAATATGTGGAGCATCTGATTTAAGTGGCTTGCCAGGACATTTAGCAAATTCACAATTTGGTCCTGTTCGTCTGACATAAGTACCATCTGAACACTGCTTAGTTTCCATTGTACAAATTGGACCATTACCGTCACTATCAAAAGACTTTGCCCATACGAATGATGATTTGGGATAAATTAAGTTTCTTGTCGCCCCAAATTTCACGACTTTGGCTGAGCAGGTTTTTAATATTCATAAGATATAAAAATAATTTATAAAGTTAGTTTATTTGACGTGTTATTAAATATATAAAGTTATAATCAATTGAATCAACTAATTATTATTGTAACTCATTTTTGGTCGAATTGCCATTAAAAATTAGGTAGAGAGATTTAAAAAATTAAATCTATTTCTAAGTATTCTTTTTACTATTTCCAATTCACTAATTTGGTAAAATGAATACAAAAATAAATTTTCATATATTTGATGTTAGACGAGGGCAAGAGAAGCGTTCTCATAGCATTTTCTTTCAAATTATTTTTGTGATTCTAGACAAATAAGTCATTATATGCTATATTAAAGCATCAATAGGCGAGAAATCATTTTAAAAAACTCAAAAAGTGTCTTGCCGTTGGGGAAATTCTTTTTCAATCAAAAAATGGAGGTTACTCGTATGGGTGGTATATTAGCAGTATATGGATTAATCATGATATTGTTTCCAACGATGCGTTTTGTTATTCCATGGATGCGGTCTGATGAGGATGATGGCGGTAGAATGATAGTTGGGATAGCATCAATGCTGTTATCAGTTGCTTTTTGATTATAACTCCAAGACGTTGTCTATACAGATGACGTCTTTTTTTCTATAAATAAAAATAGTTTGAAATAACATATAAACACTGTCCTTACAAAATTTAAGAAATAGTTTTTATAGTTGCTAAAACGTGGTTCTTTGGTTATACTTACACTTATGAAAAACATTAGAAATTTTTGTATTATTGCGCATATTGATCATGGTAAGAGTACTTTATCAGATCGGCTTTTAGAAATTACCGGCACTATAGAAGAGCGAGATATGAAAGAGCAGTTATTGGATACAATGGATCTTGAGAGGGAGCGTGGTATTACTATAAAATTACAGCCTGTACAAATGGAATATAAACACAATAATGTGGATTATACTTTGAATCTAATTGATACTCCTGGGCATGTTGATTTTGCTTATGAGGTGTCACGTTCACTCGCTGCAGTTGAGGGCGCAGTATTGCTTGTAGATGCTACTCAAGGAGTTCAAGCTCAGACACTTACAAATTTATATTTTGCACTGGAGCAAGACCTAGAGATTATTCCAGTTTTAAATAAAATTGATTTACCAAATGCGGATGTTGAAAAGGTAAAGAAAGAGATTGTGCATATACTTGGCTGTGAGGCTGATGATATTTTAGCTGTTAGTGGCAAAACTGGTGAAGGAGTTGAAAATTTACTTACAAGGATTATTGAAGATGTTCCAGCACCAAGCGGTCAAGTAAATGCTGATACGAGAGCCCTTGTCTTTGATAGTGTCTATGATTCTTATAAAGGTGTGTTGGCATATGTGAGGATAGTTGATGGGAAAATTGATAAAAAAGATAATATCCATATGCTTATGACAAAAGGTCAAAGCAGTGTGGTGGAATTAGGACACTTAAAACCAAAATATGAAAAGTGTAATGAATTATTAACCGGAGACATAGGATATATTGCAACAGGATTTAAGAGTGTTTCAGAATGTAAAGTAGGTGATACAGTTACAATTAAACAAAGTCAAAAGACAGAAAATTATGACGACATAGAACCACTTCCCGGATATCAAGAAGTAAAACCTGCTGTATATGCCAGTTTTTATCCATTAGATGGAAGTGATTATAATTTAATGCGTGATGCATTGGAAAAACTTACTCTAAATGATGGAGCATTTAGATTTGAACCCGAGAGCAATAAGGCATTGGGGCGTGGGTTTAGATGTGGTTTTTTGGGATTGCTTCATTTGGAAATTATACAAGCTAGACTTGAGAGAGAATTTGACATGCATCCAACCATTACAACTCCAAGTGTCGTATATAAAATTCATAAGAAAAATACAAAAGAAGTTATTGAAGTTTTTTCACCTACAGAATTGCCGGATCCATCAGAGATAGAATCAATAGAAGAACCTTATGTCAAATTAGAAATTATATCTCCCAGTGAATATTTTGGGAATGTTATGGAACTAATGGGGAATACTAGAGCAGAATACAAATCTACTGAGTATATAGATGAGTCACGAGTGCAATTAACATTTGATGCACCTCTTATGGATGTAATTGTTGATTTTCATGATCAGTTAAAAAGTGTCTCAAGTGGATATGCTTCTATGAATTATGAAACGATTGGTTATAGAATTAGTGATTTGGTTAAGTTAGATATATTGGTTGCGGGTAATGTGATAGAAGCATTTGCTAGAATCGTGCCAAAAGAGAATGCACAAAAGATAGGAAAATCAACTGTAGAAAAATTGAAGGAAGTTTTACCAAGACAAAATTTTGCAGTTGCACTCCAAGCTGCAATAGGTTCAAATATAATTGCTCGTGCAACAATTAGTGCATATCGTAAGGACGTTACAGCAGGGCTTTATGGTGGAGATATTACAAGGAAGAGAAAGTTATTAGAAAAACAAAAAAAAGGCAAAAAACGCATGGCACAATCAGGAAAGGTAGAAATTCCACCAGAAGCTTTTCTTAAAGTACTTAGAAAATAAAAATATTACAAACACAACCTGTTTTGACGAAATAGTAGAAAAGTTATATTATAGAGTGAGTTACAAAAAACAAAAATACAGATGAAAAATAAAACGGTTTATATATACAACTGGTTTTTTGTTGTATTTTAGAATTACAATATAAATAATATGAATAGAGTTGTTAATAATATAACAAAAATATCAAAAAAAATTAGTGATAAATTTTTTGGTAACTTTTCAAAAGATATTGGCATTGATTTGGGAACGGCAAATACATTGGTTTATGTAAGTGGTAGTGGAATTGTGATAAATGAACCATCCGTTGTTGCCATGAATAAACGTACTGGACAAATCTTGGCAATTGGTACAGAAGCAAAACGCATGGTAGGTAAAACTCCGGCACACATCATAGCTACGCGTCCGTTGGTAGATGGAGTGGTAAGTGATTTTGAGGTTACAGAGCAAATGCTAAAATATTTTTTTGATAAAGTACATAAGGAAAAATTTTCTTTTTTACCTCGGCCAAGGGTGCTTATCGGTATTCCTTCTGGAGTAACTGAGGTAGAAAAGCGAGCTGTTATTGATGCAGCTATTAGCGCTGGGGCGCGTGAAGCATATTTAATTGATGAGCCAATGGCAGCTTCAATTGGTGCACGGATGCCGGTAACTGATGCTAGCGGAAATATGATAGTTGATATCGGAGGTGGTACTAGTGAAATAGCAGTTATATCTCTGGGAGGTGTTGTCGCTGCGCGTTCACTCAGAACTGCAGGAGATGAAATGAATGAAGATATTATTCGATATATGCGTGATGAATTTAATTTACTTATAGGGGAATATACTGCTGAAGAAATCAAGATTACAGTTGGAAGTGCTTATCCTCAAAGAACAGAATTAAAAATGAAAGTACGTGGGCGGGATTTAGTAACCGGATTACCTAAAGAGGTAACTGTTAGTGACTCAAATATACGTGATGCGTTGGCAAGAAGCATACGCATAATCGTAAATACAGTTAAGACCATTATAGAAGAAACGCCACCAGAACTTTTGTCAGATATCATGCAACGAGGAATTATACTTGCTGGTGGTGGTGGACTTATACGTGGGTTGGATAAACTTATTGCAAATGAAACAAAGATGCCTGTGAAAAAAATGGAAGATCCACTGACCGCTGTAGTACGTGGTACAGGTGTTGTGTTGGAGGATTTGGAAAATTTACGAGAAGTGTTAATAGAAAGTGATCAAATGGCTCCATTAAAATAATTTAATTAACAGTAGTATTTTTTGTATATAATATGCAAACTATTTATAAAAAAAAGAGAAATAGAACTATTGTTATTTATAGTATAATTTTTGTTATTTTTATCATTGTCAATCCATTCAATATATTTGGTTTTATACGAAATATTATTATTATCCCATTTAATCCAATAGTACACAAAGGTTCTGCTTTAGGGATGTATATTTCAGATAAAATAGATATGATTTCCAGTATTGGTACATTATACCGTGATAATCAGAATTTGGTAGAAAAAGTACAAGAATTGGAAGCAAAAAATGCAATACTTACAGATGTAAAAAATGAAAATGATAAATTACGAAAAGAGTTAAAACTATTACCTAAAGATAAATTTAAATTTATTGGTGGAGATGTTATTTTACGTGATTCCTTGGGTGGTAATCAATGGATTGAAATAAATAGAGGTAAGAATGATGGTGTTACTGTAGGCAAAGCTGTTGTAGTTGATAAAAGTGTCCTTGTCGGCGTTGTTGATAAAGTTGATGCTACAACTTCACGTATACGACTTATTACAAATCCGGAAAGTATAATAAATGTAGTGACAGCACGAACAGGTGCTCAGGCTATAATTTTGGGTTTGCATGGATTATCCATATCGGCAGAAGATATAAAAATGGACGATGATGTAGTGAATGGTGATGTGTTTGTTACATCAGATATTGGAAATTCGTTTCCAAGAGGACTTACTGTTGGTGTGGTACAGGATATTACATCTTCCACAGATCAATTATTTCGAAATGCCAAAATATTACCAAGTGCATCACTTGATGATTTGCAATATGTTTTTGTTATAGAATAAAATGATATGTTAACTTTTTTTCTACGTTTAGGAATTGTTTTAATTGCAGTTTTTTGTATGGAGATGATTGCATTCGCTTTTGGCGTTAGTCCATTTATTGTTATGTGTATATTTGTTTGTTCTTGGCTTACAATTGTGTCTTTTAGAGATATTTTTTGGTGGATTTTTACACTTTCTATTATTTTTGGACTTCTGTATTATGATGTTTTTGGACTTTTTACTATAAGTATTATATTTGTTGCTTTTATATTTAATCTGGTCTATGTACAAGCAGTTCGTAGTGCAAATAACATGCCTATTATTTTGTATGGCACAGCTTTCACATTAACTATGATTATCGTAGTTATTTTAGAATTTCTTATTCAACATTATTTATTTTTTAATTTGCACACATTTATTGTATATATTATTGTAACGTTTATTTCATTTTTTCTTTTTCGTTTTGCTATTGGTAGAGTTGAACGTTTTATTGATTTTTATACGCATGGTATTGATATGCGGTGTCATACATAAAATATAAAATATGATGAGACAATATAAAAAAATTACTAGACAAACATATGAAATAGAAGATGCCGTTCTTACTGCATCGGAAAAAGAAGCTTCACGTATGGCGTTTAATTTTGATAAAAAATGGTTGTTAATTTTGTGGGTATTTATTTTTTTAATTATAAGTGCACTAACAATAAGAGTATTTTATTTGGAAATCATAAAAGGAGAATACTATTCTTTTGTTGCATCCGGTAATAGTGTGCGTTCTGTGCCCATTGTTGCAACGCGAGGTCTTATTTATGATGCTAATGGAGAAGTATTAGCTAACAATGTTCCCAGTCGTAGTGTAATTATTTTGCCAAAATTATTACCAAAAAGTGCAGAAGCACAAAAAATACTCATTAAAAAAGTATCGAAGTTACTTAATTTAAATGATTCACATGTTGAAACAGTTATTGCAGATGCAATAAACAATGGAATGAGTACGGTAATTGCAGAAAACATAACTCATGAACAATCACTTGTGTTGCGTGCAAAACAAAAAGAACTGCCTGGTATTCACATACAACAATCGGCAATTCGTAATTATAATGATGGAGAGAAATTTGCACATATTATTGGGTATGAAGGACTTTTACAAAAAGAAGAACGAAAAAATAATCCGGATTATTTATTGATTGATCGTATTGGTAAGACAGGTCTTGAATATGAATACGAAAAGTATTTACGTGGTATTCATGGAATGCAACGCTCATTAGTTGATAGTCGTGGAAATATTATTGAAGATTTAGCGGATATTCAACCACAAAGCGGATTTGATCTACATCTTAATATAGATGCTCAATTACAAAAATTTATTTTTAAACGTTTACAAAAAGAATTGGAAAGAGCTGATACACATAGAGCTGTAGCAATAGCAATGGATCCACGAAATGGTGCTGTGCTAGCAATGGTAAGTTTACCTTCTTATGATAACAATGTATTTGCAAAAGGTATTGATTCAAAAACATATAATAATTGGGTTACAGATAAAGATAGACCTTTATTTAATCGTGCAATAGGTGGCGCATACCCTCCGGGTTCAACTGTTAAACCTATTATGGGTATTGCTACATTGGCTGAACATATTGTATCACCTGACTATAAGATTGAGAGTAAGGGAGGATTAAAACTAGGTTCTTTTTTCTTTGGAGATTGGCGTGCACATGGATTTACTGATTTACGTAGAGCTATTGCAGTTTCTAGCGATGTATATTTTTATACCGTTGGTGGAGGCTATGGTGATATTAAAGGTCTCGGTATTGAAAGAATGAAAAAATATATGGAAAAATTTGGATATGGTCAAAAGACAGGTATCGATTTGCCGGGAGAAGTAACAGGATTTTATCCTGATAAAAAATGGAAGGAAGATAAAATTGGTGAAAAATGGTACATTGGCAATACTTATCATGCAGCAATTGGTCAAGGATATGTAACAGCAACAGCTTTGCAAGTATTAAATTCAATCGTAGCAATAGCCAATGGGGGTACTTTGTATGAACCTCATGTTGTATCGCATATTGTTAATAAAATAAATGGTACGCAAATAAATATTGATAAAAAAATAATTCGTGACAATATTGCATCTAGTGATGACATTAAAATTGTGCAGGAGGGCATGCGTCAAACTGTAACTGAAGGGACAGCCACAATGCTTTCTTTCTTGAGCGTTCCAATTGCTGGAAAAACCGGTACGGCACAGTTTGGTAATAAAGAACGAGTTCATTCATGGTTTGTGTCATATGCACCATATGATAATCCAGAAATTGCAATAGTTATAATGGTAGAAAATCAAACAACTAAAATATCATCTGCTACTGTGCCAGTAGCTAGAGATATATACAGATGGTATTTTGAAGGGCGTAATGAGAGTATTTTTGAAAAAATGAATTAGAGAAAAATAACCATTAATTTTTTTTAAAATATGTGTTATTATATTAGATGTAAATCAAAATAAAAAAATGAACAAAACAAAAACATTATTATTTATTATATTAGCAACCTCAACTTTTGGATTAGTAGTCTTTTTTGCTACTCGGATTCCTGTTGAAAAAGTTGATAATATATTTCAAAAAGATGTTGGTTTATTGCAAAAATCAGAGCCGGCAGATTTATTTGTGCACAATGCAAAAAGTGGATATATTGAACAAATTGAGAGAGAGAAAGATAAATATATTTTGACACTCACTGATTTTGATGATAATGTTGTTTATTTTACAGATAGGCCACTTCATGATACTGGACGCGTGAATCTTGCGCAATTTTTGAATGGATTAGGCTTTGAAATTGGAAATCCCCCAAATGCAGCAATTGTTGCTAAATTAGAAAATGGAGAAGAAGTGACGGTTGTTGCGGAATTAACCAATCCTATCTTAAATAAAGACACGGAAGAATTGATATATACAGTTACAATATTAAAAAATGAAAAGGGACAAGAAGCAGAATATGGAGCAAGTGAATTATCAGGCAACCTTATGAATATATCAATGTTAATTGATGGATGTGGTAAAAAAGGTGAAAAATTTTGTGGTTCAACTGGACAATGTTATAATCCCAAAAAAGAAAATTGTGGTGGAGTAGCAACATGGAAACATGAAAAAGATAAAAAATGCCATGGATTGAAATTGGAGGATGCTTATAAGTTTGCTAATGGTCCAGATAGTGAATGTTTGCTTTATCATAAAGCATCTTTGAGTCAAATTAATTATGAGTGTAATGATAATCTGAAAGCTTGGAAGATTGGCTTGGATGCAAATTTCAAAGGAGAACAAAGTGGATGTAGTGCATATTGTATAGTGTTGGCAAATGAATCTCACAAAAAAGATGAAGGAGTGGCTCGTGTTGAATATAAATGTAAAAAAACTAGTGATGAAAAAGAGCCAAAAAATAAATATTGTTCAAAGCCAGATTTAAGCAAGGGTCATGATAATAAAGATGCAAGAAAGAATCTTATAGATAAATACCATAGTATTTTAAAAGGAGCAATTAAACATCATACAAGTTACGAACATCATTATTGTGTAACAACTGGTATGCCGTATGACACTAAAGAGCATTGGGCAACCGACTGTTCAGGTTTAGGCGGTTTTGCACTATTTGAAACGTTGCCATATCATTACAAGTTGCTAGATGAAAGCCGTCATGCATGGAAAAAGGCAGATAGACCACTAGCTAGTGACTTTTATGAGTACATCAAAAATATAAAAGATGATAATAAATGCTGGGAACGTATTGACGAGCTTAAAGATGCTAAGCAGGGAGATTTTCTAGTGGTAAAATATGATGAGCGTGCAGGAGAAAGCTCTACAGGACATGTGATGTGGATAAATAAAGCACCACAGTGGCACAGTGTGGCACGACATTATGAAGTAGAAGTAATTGATAGTGCAAACAATAAACATGGAGATGATACACGAGATGCACACAATACTTATAATTGTGAAGGTAATAAAGATTGTGGTATAGGTAAAGGAAGTTTAACAATTTACGCAAAAGACGGTAAGGACGGTGGTCCGGAAAGATATAAATGGAATACAAAATTCTCCAGCGATCAATATGTACCTTATAAAAAAGATTGTCCTAATAGTAAAAAATGTAGACTGGAAGGAATAGTAATAGGCAGAGTAAAAGATTGTGAAGTTGAAAAATAATTTAAAATTATATGGAAGCAAAAAAAGTGTATGAAAAATTAGATCATGATTTTATAACTGAAAATCTCTCAGATGATTGGGCTCAGTATATGGGTGAAATTGATGAATTTTTGTGTAATAATTTCAGAGAACGTTCAATGGGACTTGTATGTGATAACGCTAGTGAAATAGATTTTGTTTATTGTGCAGTTTTCCCGACGCCTGAAGTGATGCAATATATTTTGGATAATGGAACAGAGAATGCTTTGCTTTTTACACATCATCCATCAAATTGGGATATTACAAAAACACCACCTTTTTATCAAATGGAAAAAAGTTTGTTGCAACAATTCAGAGATAAAAATATTGCTCTGTACAATTTGCATGTACCACTGGATGCTTTTGGACCGTATTCTACTGGTGCAACTTTTGCTAATGCTCTTGGGTTGGAAATAGATAGACCATTTGCACCATACAATGGAGGACTTGCGGGTGTAATCGGCAAAACACAATTAAAGACAGTGCAAGAATTGGAGAAAAAATTTGCCGATGCTGTAGGGCACGAAGTGAAATTATATAACTATGGCACAGACGAAATAGTAGATGGCAAAGTTGCAGTGATTGCCGGAGGGGGAAATGAATATGAAATTATAAAAGAAGTGAAAGAAAAGGGGATAAATACTGTTGTAGTAGGAGTGAGTGTAAAAAATGATTATTCACAAAAAGTACATAAATTTGAAGAAGAGAATGGTATAAATTTATTAGGTGGAACACATTATTCCACAGAAAAATTTGCATGCCAAGCAATGTGTGGTTATTTTGAAAAAATGAGATTAAAATCAGAATTTATTGAAGGTGTCCCACAATTAGAGGACTTGTAGATAATTATTTAGGTTTACTTTATCACTAAAAATAAAGACGTAATTTACTTTTCTAGTAATATAGAGTATTACATTATGTAGATAATTTGAGTTGATGAAATAAAATTTGCATATTTATGGTTTGTTATATTGACAATGTATGTGGCTTGTGTAATACTTATTCATCACTCTAAAAGAGTGATCTATTCTGCACATTAAAAATATTAGGAGGGTGTAAAATGTCGAAATTATCTAAGAGAAAAGCACAAAACAGGCGTAGGCACAATCGGAAAAAAATAAAGAACAATAAATGTTCTAAAAATTTACAGTATAAAAAAGAATTGAGATTTGTAGCATACATGCTAGAAGATGATGCTTGTCATTTTTCTAGTCTTTTATGTGGCACAGATATTCAAAATATCTTAAATCCAAAATATCAAAATTTGAGTTTTGGTAATGTCGTGTATACTAGAATTTCTCTACACATACGTTGTCATGAATTTGACAGAGCACGTCAAATTATGGAAAATTCTTTTCCATTGAGTGCCGTAGTTGATTATTTCCGAATACCCAAAGATGAAGTTAGTTCTCCAGATTTGATTTGTGAAAAAAATTTATGCATGATTGGTCAAATTACGCATGAGACTGTTGATCAATTCAAAGGAGACGCTAAAGAGTCTACAGCGCTTTCTGATTCTGAAATTTTATTTTATCAGATTCCGGATGGGCCCAACAACTGCACTGTAGCCGTTATGGTAGAAATTTATACAAATGATATAAATCGAGGGTTTGTAGAGGCTGTTTTGAGTGATGGCTGGATGAGTGAAAAGTGGGGAGAGTGGTTTAAGGCAATTCAAAATTAAAGGAGATAAATATGTCAAATAAATCCGTTTTTATTTCAAAAAAAGAATTTATAGGATTGTTACCAAAAATAATACAGGATAAAAAAGATTTGCGAGCACTTTTTTGTACATATTCAGCAATTCGAGATTATCCAAGAGGTGAAGTGCAAACAAACAAAAAAGGACTTTATATTACAGTTTCTTCTGATTCTGAGTCAGGCGTAATTGCAAGATTACGAGATACTGTTTCTTCAACGCCATTAGGGTTACAAGGGCCCATCTCTTCTCCTACTATGAAAGGCATGTTTCTGGCAGGAGAAAAACAATCTCAAGTAGAAGAATGTTTTTTGGAAGAAAAAGCGGGTGATTTTTATATGAGCAAAAATATATTGTTTGTTGTTTATATGGGATTAAATGCTTTTGACGCTACGGTTGACTTTTTGTATTTTTTGCGTGAAAACTATTCACATGCAAAAATAATAACACTTACTTGTGATTGTAATCGCAAGTATAAAGAAAATATTACAAACAAACTTCACAAAGAAGGAATAATTGATGTAAGTGTAATAACCAATCTTTGTGGAGGAAGGAGTGTCATGCAAGAAATGCTCAGAGCATTGATTGATGCTTGGCCAGAGAAATAGGAGATTTACAAGCAATGAATTCAAAATGAATTTATTGCTTTTTATTATTACTTTATTTTTCCAATAAAAAAATGTATCATAAGTAAGTATGAAAAAACTTCTCAAACAATATTTTGGACATGATGATTTTCGTCCAATGCAAAAACAGGTTATCGATCATTTTTTAGATGGTAATGATACTGTGGTTGTGATGCCTACTGGTGGAGGTAAATCACTTTGTTTTCAGTTGCCTGCGCTTGTGCGTGGTGGCACTACTATTGTTATTTCACCACTTATATCTTTAATGAAGGATCAGGTTGATGCACTTACTGCCAATGGCATCTCTGCTACCATGCTTAACTCTTCTGTGGAATTGGAGAAATTAAATCAGCGTATGCGTGATGCAAGTGCTGGATACTATAAGCTTATTTATATTGCACCAGAGCGACTTGCAAATAAATATGTGAGGGATTGGATTAGCAAGCTAGACATTACAGCACTCGCAGTAGACGAGGCACATTGTATTTCTCAATGGGGACATGATTTTCGCCCAGATTATCGTAATTTGAAACTTTTTCGTCAAGAATTTCCAGACATTCCTATCATTGCTCTGACAGCATCTGCCACAGAACATGTTCGCAGAGATATAGTTTCAGAACTTGCCTTAAAAAAAGAAAAAGTTTTTGTGTCTGGGTTTTATCGTGAAAATCTACATATTACAGTAATGCCAAAATCAGGTGCAACCCAAAAGATTTTATGGTTTTTGAATAAACATAAAAATGAATCAACAATAATATATTGTTTTAGTCGTAAAGAAACTGAACAACTCGCAGAAGTGTTGAAATATGAGGGTTTTAAAGCTCAAGCATATCATGCAGGACTTACGCAAGAACAAAGAACCAAAGTGCAGGATGAATTTGTAAAAGATGATATAAATATAGTAGTTGCTACAATTGCTTTTGGCATGGGTATAGATAAACCAGATGTAAGACTGGTAATACACAAAACATTTCCTAAGACTATTGAAGGGTATTATCAAGAAATTGGAAGAGCGGGTCGTGATGGATTGCCTAGTGATGTAGTGATGCTTTACAGTGCAGGAGATAAGATGAAGTTGGATTATTTTTTGAGACAGATGGAGGATACGGTTCAGCGAGATAAGGAAGAAAAGAAAATTCGTGAAGTTATGGACTATGCTGAATCTAGAATTTGTCGGTGGCAGTGGATTACTTCATATTTTGGCGAAACTGGGTTGGAAAGATGTGGCAGTTGTGATGTGTGTGTAGGCAGTAATGATATAGAGGATGCAACAGAAATTGTACAAAAGATTTTGTCAGCAGTAATTCGTACAAGAAATGCATTTGGTAAGGGGCACATCGTAAAAATACTTAGGGGCTCCAGAGATAAAAATATACTTTCACGAGGACACGAGAATTTAAGTGTGTGGGGAATAGCTAAAGAATATTCTACTCAAGATTTAATGGAATATATTATAGAGTTAATTGCACTAGGATTTCTCAAGAGAAATGAGGGTGAATATGAGACATATCGCATTACAAAAAGAGGTGCAGATTTTCTCAATAATCGTGAAACAATAGAATTGCCAAAACGCAAAAAAGATATAGTAGCACAAGTTACCAAAGAAGAATTTGATCTTTATGATAGGGAAGTATTTGATTCTCTTAGGGAGCTTCGGAAAGAAATAGCTGATGAAAAAGGTTTACCGGCTTTCGTGATATTTGGAGATGTGTCACTTCAAGAAATGGCTCGTAAATTGCCAACAACAACTCAAGAGTTCGCACAAATTTCAGGAGTAGGAGCAAAAAAATTACAGCAGTATGGAGATATTTTTACAGAAGTTATCAGTGAATTAAAAGAACAAAAACACGGTCGCTCACGAGCGACGTGTCACAGACACAGTAACTCACGAGCAATGTGTCACAGACATGCTCAGTCACGGAGTGAAGCCAAAAAATACAGACTAGACGCAACCAAAGAAATGCTAAAATCCAAAGATTCTCTGGAAGACATAGCGGAAGCACTTGGATTATCACAAGGCACAATTGTAAAATACATAGAAGAAATTTTGGAAGGTGAAAATATTGACATAAAATATTTACTACCAAATCAAAAAGCACAAAAAGAGATAAGAGAAGGATTTAAAAAATATGGACACACTAAACTAAAACCAATCTACAAACATTGTAATGAAAAATATACTTATGATGAAATAAGGCTGGTAGGACTTTGGATATCAAATTAAAATATTTTGTAGAAACGTATCGAGATGCGTCACTTTTTATAAAAACGTATCTTGATTAAATATAGATATTGTGCTATTATCTTATGATATTTGAAATGGAAATATCAAGAGTTATTTAATAAAAGAATATAAAATCTAAAGGGAGGACAAGTTATGGATTTGTGGAAAAAGTGGAAGGAAAAAGAATGTGAATTTTTTGAGAAATCAATTCGTAGTTTAAGATTTGATTATTCAGCTCAAAACAACAAAGATGTGAATATTGCGGAAGCATTGGCATTAGGTAAGTTCATACAACGTTGGATTAGACCAAACGTTAATGTTACTTGGGAAGAATGCTGGGAATTTTTGGCAAGTTTTCAAGAAACTGACAACGAGCTTTTGAGACTCATGACTTTTGTGGGTTCGATGCCAACAGAGGTTTTTACAAAAGTACTTTGGGAACACAATATTGATTTTGCTTCCCCTGAGGCATTTTTGCGTAGAATCACTCCAGAACAAATCAAGGCAATTGAAGACAATTGTAGAGATTTAATGAATGGAAATATTCCCAGAGCTTATAGTCGTTGGCAAAGGACTTTTGGTAAAATAAGCGTCAAAGATTTGTTGTCGAAACAGGACTGGAGGGAGTATAAGACCAAAGGTTCTTGGGCATATAATCTTGGTAAATTGGATTGGGGATTTCCTCTTTATCCAAATGGACCAGATGATGATATTCAGGCGCCAAAAATAAATCCATTTAGTGCAGTTGCAAAATTTGTCAGAATCAAAGGCGATAAAGAGAAATTTGTCGTTAATGACGTTGATGGCAAATATTGGAAGTTGTACAAATCTGCAAGAAGCAATTATGTGATTAACTCAGGCAAACATGTTGAAATTGGTACACATATCTGTCCTGGTTTCTGGCATACTTTTTTGATTCATGCAACTTTCTGGATTATCTCTCCAATGATGTTGCTTTTGCTTTTGTATTTGCAACCATCCATATCTCCTCTAACAGTATGTGCTTTTGTGATCACCATAATTACACCTTTGTGGTGCGTGATAGCATTGAGTAAATACTTTATGATTCTTTTGATAAGATTAATAGAAGATATTTTTGTACAAAAAATGCCTTTAGTAGTGAAAGATGCTATAGGATTTGTGATAGCTGGTATTATAGATGGTAACAATGCTATTTGGAAGAGAGTAGGTGAAAAAGTGGACAGCTGGTCAGAAAAAACTGTTATCATTGTCAGAACAGTGTTTATGACCCTGCTTGCTCTAATTGTGTTAGCAATTATTGGAAGTATTTATGTGCACTACATGCCTTTTGTTAAAGAGGTTTTTAACAGTTGGTTTGACGCTAACCTGATTGTAGGAGCTGTTATTTTGTATCTTTTTTACAAAATAAAAGGAAAGGTTACTAATTGTCATTTTACCGCATTGTCAGAATTTCCAATTTGGGTAAAAACTTGGTTGGGACTTGCTACTGGTATTTTGTTCTTGCATTTCATGACAATGTACAGTGAGTTTTTGTATAATACCATTGTGATAAACCCACTGTTTATTGCATTTCTTTTAGTTGCTTTTTGTTTTCTTGGTGCAAGTTTAGTTCTAAAGAACAAAAAAGTTACCAAAAAGCAATATAAAGTATTTGAAAGAGCAATGTTTGGAATTATGATCATTGCATTTTCCGTTGGGATGTTTTTTGCTTTTAAGCTAATTTCCATGGACATGATGTCTACAAGCATGTTTTTTGGAGGATGTGTATTGTTTGTTGGTAGTTTTTTGGGATTTTTTCACCTTTCAGAATGGTATTTAGATCCTGAGGTAAATCAAGCAAAGGCAATTACTCATAATGACGTACAATTGTCATTGGGCATCAGTAAGAATCCGTGGTTGCTATCATTGGATTATGAACATGTCCGAGAAGTGCGTTCTAGCGTACACGATATAGTTGACTTTGTTTTCTATTCAGACAGTCTATTGTATATAAGGGAAATTTTAGAACATGTCACAAAAGAATCTTTGGAAGCAATTTATGAGTCAAGATTTTTTTGGGAAAATTGTATCAAAGAAGAAAATATGGATGAAAAACATGTTTTAAAGGCTATGAAACTGATGTCTGAGGAGGGTTTGAGTGCAGAACAATCCTTTGAGATAATCCACAAAAGATATCTCAAACATCAAAAAAGAGTAAAAACAATTAAGTTAGTTTTGAAAATTGTTTTTGCCCCAATCTGGATTGCGATGTTAGTTGTTGGCTGGATTTTTAGTCAACTTGCAAGAGTGAAAGAGTTGTATCAACTCTATAACTTTTTTAGCAACAAAATCTGCCCTCAGGCAGAAAAACAAATGCGAACAAATTTTTAACCATAATGTAACGACCAAAGTATTAATAATACTTTGGTCGTTTTTTATTAGCGGAAATGCATTATAATATATTTTTGCAAATAGATGATTTAAATCTTTTTTATAAATTTCTTGACGGAACATTAAAAACATGCTAGTATAGTGAGTTACTTTTTGTAACAAAAATGTTTTGGTATTTAAAAATTCTATAGGAGACTGACATGCAAAAAATTATTTTAACGGAAAAGACTTTAGGGGTTATTATTGACCGGTTGCGTAAATTGACTTCTGGATATTATGATTTTTTGAATGCACAAGATGTGCATCCGCTAAAATGTAAATCTTGGAAGAGCTCCGGACTCAGTGATCGTGCACAATGTGCAAAAATTACTGTACATTGGATATTTAAAGATGAAGAGCATCCAGTGGCAATTGGTAAAAAGGACAAACCAGGATGCCCTATGATACATATGGCATTTGATGCAGAATGTGCTGCTGCATTTGGATATGGGGATGAATTTTATTTCAAAGGAAATACACTCATTATCAATCAAACTGCTGGTTCATGGGTAAAATGTATGAAAGCAAAAAATTATCTAACCAAGATCGTTTGCAAGAAACGATTGAAGCATTTAAGCACTGAAGAATTGAAGCATATTCAACTAGCAAAAGAGGACGCAAAAAGGTCCAAGGAGCTTTGGCTAGAGACTATGGAAAATGATGAGTCCTTCTGGGCTTTTTAATTGTTATAGACTGATAACTATATAGTTATCAGTCTTTTTAATTCATTTAAAAAATATTAATTTTGGTTCTAGAGCTTAAATTGATTATTCAACTCTATTTTCAAACTTGCTTTTTATCTTTAGCAGTAGTACAATAATCTAGTAATTCCCAGTTAGGAATATTTTTATTATGTATAAGAACAATAGAAGAAAATTTATATATACCATAGTGTTTGCTATTATCATGATAGTGATTGCCTTGCCATTTCAAAAATATCTACCTGAAAGTAAACGAGCATTCTTTGAAAAAATTGCAATTAATTTAGGTTTGGATTTACAAGGAGGATTACATGTTGAATATAAACTTGACCTATCAGGAGTGCCAAAAGGCAAAGAAAATGAAGCAAAAGATGCGGTACAAGCAAAAGCAGAAGAAAAAGTAAATGCGTATGGTGTTGGTGAGCCCGTTGTCTTCTTATCAGAACGTGGAAATGAAACATTTATGACAGTAGAGATACCTGGAGTTAAAAATCCTGAAGATGTAAAAAACATTATACAAAAAGCTCCAGTTTTAATTTTTAAGGAGGAAAAAACAGAAGATGAGATGAAAGCAGAGCAAGAACAAATGAAAGAAAGTCTTGCAGAAATGTTTGCAGAAATGGATGAAAAAGCACATAAAAAAGCAGAAGAGGTGTTAGAACGTATAAAAGCAGGTGAGGACTTTACTGAATTAGCAAAAGAATTTAGTAAAGATCCCGGAACTGCGTCAAAAGGAGGGGAGCTTGATTTTGCAAAGAAAGGTCAATATGTACCTGAATTTGATGATGTTTTATTTTCAGATAAAATGCACGATGGAGATGTGTACCCGGAATTAGTTGAGACAAAGTTTGGATGGCACATTATTAAAAAACTAGAAGAACGTGGTGAAGGTGATGAAAAAGAAGTAAAAGGACAACACATATTGTTCGCTAAAATGCAACTTCCGCCAGTGGATCCATACAAACCTACTAAATTAACCGGAGACCTTTTAGATTTTGCAACGGCCGGATTTAGTAATAATACCGGTGGAATTTCTGAGCCTCAAGTAAATCTAAAATTTAATTCTGAGGGTGCAAAATTGTTTGCGGATATTACAAAGAGAAATTTGGGTAAGAGAGTTGCTATTTTTGTTGATGATAAATTAGTTAGCGCTCCCACAGTGCAAGCAGAAATTGTAGATGGACGTGCTGTTATATCAGGAAACTTTGAAATTGAGGAGGCAAAAAAATTGGCACAACAGTTAAATGAAGGTGCTATGCCAGTTCCATTTGAACTTGTTTCACAACAAAGTATTGAGGCAACGCTTGGTGCCAAGGCATTGCAAAAAAGTATGAAAGCAGGTCTCATTGGATTGCTATTAGTTATGCTTTATATGATTTTCTATTATCGTTTTTTTGGTTTCATTGCATCGTTTGCTCTGGGTCTTTATGCAGCAACTATTATTTCAATCTTTAAACTTTCTAGTCTCACTCCAATGTCTATTACCCTTACGCTTGCAGGAATTGCTGGACTTGTACTTTCTATTGGTATGGCAGTGGATGCGAATGTGCTTATATTTGAGCGTATTAAAGAAGAAATGCGACTTGGCAAAAGTATGAAGAGAGCGATCGATGAGGGATTTAGACGCGCATGGCCATCTATACGAGATGGCAATCTTTCAACTATTATCACTTCGGTTATTCTCATGATGATGGGAACGGGATTTGTAAAAGGATTTGCACTCATTCTCATTATAGGTGTATTGGTTTCAATGTTTACTGCTATTGTGATTGTAAAAATTATTATGAAATATGTGTGTGGCTCGTGGCTAGAGAATAAGGAGTGGTTAATCATGAGTAAAGTTAAATCTAAAACTAAATCAGAATAATTATATGTTAAATATCATAGATAAAAGAAAATATGCGTACGCATTATCTATACTATTTGTAGGATTAAGTATTTTTGCTATTGCAGTGTGGGGACTAAAACCAGGAATCGATTTTGTGGGTGGTACACTTATGGAGTTTTCTTTGAGTAATGATAAAACAATTACTCGAGATGAGGTTTGTGAAAAACTCAAAACTCAATGTGATGATAGCTTCACAGTTTCGGAAAGTCATGGAGAACATGGCAAGAGTGTGATTATCAGATACAAACAATCAGATGAACAATTTAATCAAGAAGTAAATAATGCAGTAACAACAATTGATGAAAATGCAGTACAGTTAAAAGCAGATTTCATTGGAGCAACAGTGTCAAAGCAACTAAAGACTAATGCTACAAAAGCAATTATCTTTGCAATTATCGCAATTTTGTTGTACATTGCATGGGCTTTTCGTAAGGTATCAGTTCCTGTGTCTTCTTGGTATTATGGTGTTGGAGCGATAACAGCTCTTGCACATGATATTGTAATTACAGTAGGAGTATTTGCAATACTTGGACATTTCTTTGGTATAGAGGTTGGCGTGCCTTTTGTTGCAGCCTTACTTACAATTTTGGGTTATAGTGTAAATGATACTATTGTTATATATGACAGGATACGTGAAAATGTATTACGTACCAGATCGATTGCAGATTTTGAGGGATTGGTAAATAAGTCTCTTTATGAATCATTAGCTAGATCGTTTAATACATCATTTACAGTTGTATTAGTATTAGTTCCAATAATTCTTTTTGGGGGTGAAACATTGTTTAATTTTTCATTAGCACTACTTATCGGTGTGACATTTGGTACATATTCATCCATCTTTGTTGCGTCAGCATTAGTTGTGTCTATTTATAAGATACAAAAAAAATCACAGGAAAAATAATAAATTAAAGAAGATAAATAGTTTTAAAATTATAAATTATGGGAATTACAGATATATTTAAAAAGAAGAAAAAAGAGGATATTGAACCAATTGTGGCAAAAAAACAGGCAAAAGAGATGTTGGGAGGACAAATGCCTGAAATTACAGATGAGATGATAGATCAAATGCTTGCTGGTGATATGCCGGGTATGCCCAAAATTGGACCAATGCAAAAAATGGCGTTGAAAGGACTTAAAAAAATGTCACCTGAGAAACGACAAGAGGTGTTTGCGCAAGCATTTGCAAAGCAGTCAAATGAAGGATTGGAAAGTACTGAGGAAATGTTAAAACAAGTAGAAGAAATGCGTGCAGCGGGACAATTAAATTCAAAACAATACAAGATTGCAAAAAAACGTATAAAACAAATGTCAAAAAAGAATAATTAAAGCTCATAATATAAAATTAGCAATTCTAATTGGTGCAGTAGGCACACCATCATAAGCTTTTGTTGAAAAATAAAATTATTACATTTTTGAAGAAATTATAATTCATGATACTATCTAAAAAGATTTTTAAGTTATTAAAATTTGAATAATATTATGAAAAATGTAACACCAGAAGAATTGAATACATTACTTCATGATGAAGATAAAGATGAATTATTAATTGATGTTCGTAGTGAGGGGGAATTTAAGAGTGGTCATATTAAAGAAGCAAAAAATATTCCACTTGATAGTATTGCAGAGATGGCTGATCGTCTTAAAAATATTGGTACTGTGTATGTTAATTGTGGTACGGGAGTAAGGAGTTGTCAGGCTGTTGAAGAATTAGAAAAACATGGGGTAAATGTAGTGAATGTCAAAGGAGGTCTTAGTGCTTGGTTACGAGAGGGATTTGGGGTAACTAAGGAGGGCAAGGGCACAATTCCTGTAATTAGACAAGTAATGATAATGGCGGGTAGTTTGGTGTTAACTGGAGTTGTTTTGAGTTTTATTTTTAATCCACTGTGGATATTATTGTCCGGATTTATTGGTGCGGGACTGTTGTTTGCAGGGTTGACAGGTATTTGTGGATTACAGAAATTATTGGCAATAATGCCGTGGAATAAATGATAATCTAATTATTAAAAATATTAAAATATGAAACATATCATAGGACATAAAAATCCAGATACAGATACTACTTGTAGTGCACTTGCTTATGAAAACTTCTTATCCAAACAAGGAGTAGATGCAAAAGCTTTTGCTTTGGGTAAATTGAATAAAGAAACAGAATTTGTATTGGAGCAATTTGGTGTGGAAGCACCCGAGCAAATTACTGAATTACCACATGGTACCGAAATTATTTTATTGGATCACAATGAGGAAAAACAAAGCATTGATAATTTAAAAGATTTAGATATTGTAGAAATTATAGATCATCATAAAGTTAAAATTGAAACAGATAAACCAATATCAATATTTATTAAACCGCTTGGTTCATCTTGTTCAATTATTGCTGAAAAATATTTTGATACAAATACACAGCTTTCAAAAAGCATTGCCGGAATACTCCTCTCAGGCATTATTTCTGATACATTGTTTTTTAGATCTCCTACAACAACTGATGTTGATAAAAAATTAGTAGAAAAATTAAATGACATTGTGGGAATTGATGATTTAGAAGATTTTAGTTTAAAAATGTTTGATGCAAAAAGTGATTTAGGCGATATCGATGTAGAAGATTTAATTCGACTGGACTATAAAACTTTTGATTTTTCAGATGGTACATATGGGATTGGCGTTATGGAAACAACAAATATTGACTTTGGATTAAATAGAAAAGATGAAATTGTAGCAAAATTAAAAGAGATCAAAGAAAAAGATAATCTAAAAGGTGTATTTTTTGTTATTGTGGACATTTTAAATGAAAAGAGTTATACGCTTTGCTCGGGAGAAAATGAGATTGAATTATTTAAGAAATTATTTAATGCTACCGATAAAAATGGCGTACTTTTTGTAGATAAATTGGTTTCTCGTAAAAAACAAATTGTTCCAGTGTTTGAAAATATGTAATTATAATTAATAATAAAGGTATGAATATAAAAGGAACCAAAACTGAAAAGAATTTATTAAAAGCATTTGCAGGAGAGTCACAGGCTCGTATGCGTTACGACTACTTTGCCAGCGTTGCAAAAAAAGAGGGATTGGAACAAATTTCAGGTATTTTTGCAGAAACTGCTCTAAATGAAAAAGAACATGCAAAAAGATTTTTCAAATTTTTAGCAGGTGAAATGGTGGAAATTACTGCTACTTATCCAGCGGGTAAAATTGGCACAACTTTGGAAAATTTACAAGCGGCAGCAGAAGGAGAAAATGAAGAGTGGACAGAACTTTATCCAGAATTTGCTAGAGTTGCTCGTGAAGAGGGTTTTGAGGATGTGGCAAATACTTTTGAAAAAATCGCAGAGGTAGAAAAAGCACATGAAAATCGATATCGTAAGTTATATGATAATTTGGAAGCAGGTAAAGTATTTAAAGTAAATGATACAATTATTTGGAAATGTCGTAATTGTGGATATTTGCATGAAGGATCGAAAGCTCCAGAGAAGTGTCCAGCGTGTTTGCATCCACAAGCATATTTTGAGATTTTTGCAGAAAATTATTAGTCACAAATATTGATAATAAAAAAGAAAGTAGGGGACGGTCATGACCGTCCCTATATTTATTGTTTTTAGGCTAATAATAATAAAATAATTGCAACAATAAGTAATGATGTACTAATCCATGCAAACCAATTTGGTTGGGTTATTTGACATTCATAGCGAGTCATATCTTTTGTTTTGTTTATATAAAATTGTCTTATGAGATTTTCTTTAATTTTGCCAGCATTGAATTTTTTGAGAATATAATATTCGTCATCATACTTTTTGTAAATACTACAAATATTTTTGTACAAAGTTTTGGAAATGTTATCAAGTATAGATAAATATTGAAGTAAAGCAATAAAAAGAGTAATGACTGCTACAAAATTACTCCATCTAATAAGTGTAGCGTCTTTTCCATGACTAGTATAACCAATAAAAAATACAAAAAGAGCAGATAGAGCAATAACTATATGATATGTGTACATTCGTCCATTTAATGTTGAAGCAGTATTTTGCATATCAAAAAACAACGCAATTTTGCGTTCTTCTAATTCATCTAAATATTTTTGTAATTTTTCAGTTGTTGTCATTCGATTATAACTAATACTGAACTAAGAATGGTAGCAGATTTTTTAGTATTCGTCAAGCGTCTTTATTTGAATTCTAATCCAAAACTGAGTTCAATAGCATCTAAATTTTGTCTCATGAGATAAACTATTTTTTGAATAAACAGAAAATCCACCGAAGCAGATTTTCTGCTTCGGTGGATTTTAATTTGTCTTTTTTAGTCTGCCTTTTCGAGCATCTTCTACAGATTGTGCCTCTGCAGTGCACATTGCTTGATTAATTTTAGCATTGTTTTGATAAACTGGATGACCAGACACATTTTCCAATGTAAATACATTGTTACCACTTATTGGGAATTGTTCATTACACCCAGCGCCAAACATCATCGGTATACCATCTACCACACGTAAACCACATAAGGGCAACAGATTTTCAGAAAAATGCTTTTCTTTTAACGGCACACTGATTATTATCCATGGCAATTCATTCCACACCAATGTATGTATAGATAATAAGTCATTGCGTGTAGTTAATGGTTCATAATGCAAAAACTCGAGTTTTGTCACAAATTCCTCTACGCCTGGCCGTGTCATCATGCATACATAATGTATCAAATTCACATCTTTGATAAAATTACGTAAATAATCTATCGTTTCATACTCGTAGTAGCCATCTTCATGTACCAAAACTTGTCCTTCTCTCAAATGCATTGTTCTTCTCCTAGGGTAGTTTTTAGATTATTTTTCGTATTGTTAAAGTATGACTCTTAACAATACATCAAAAATACAGTTTAGTCAAATATGAGTCTTCTCCAATGCAAGATGTCCGGAAATGAACCTATTTCCAATGCAAAATGTCCCTTTTTGTTAAGGGACATTTGCAAGGCGAAAAAGTTTTTACAATAATGATGATATGGTAAATATC
>JALVPE010000071.1:443-11534 GCA_027031945.1 Candidatus Moraniibacteriota bacterium | reverse complement strand
TTAATTAAGTAAAAACAAACATATGGCATCACAAAAGATCCAAATGAACGAGGGGGAACGA
The DNA here is from genome assembly GCA_027031945.1 of Candidatus Moraniibacteriota bacterium. Classification (GTDB taxonomy): domain Bacteria; phylum Patescibacteriota; class Minisyncoccia; order Moranbacterales. The sequence goes on along the minus strand of JALVPE010000071.1, from coordinate 11,473 downwards.
ACACGCTGCGAAGTGTGGACACGAGTAATGGGGTATTTTCGCCCAGTATCATTTTTTAACACTGGCAAAAAATCCGAACATTATTCTCGTAAACATTTTCAAGAATGTGTCTGTGCAAATAATGATTTTACCCAAAAATTTGGCAATTAGTTAACTAAGATTAAATTGACTAAAAAAGATAGACAAATTTTTGTGTAATTATCCAGTTTTTGTGAATATTGTAGAGACGCATTACATTGCGTCTCTACTCATAAAAATTGATAAATACATAATAATGAAACCGTAGTGACAGAGCATTTGCATTGCCTTGCCGTAGCTTTAGCGAAGGTTGGTGCCGGTCCTATTAAATTATAAAAATTTTATGCTAATAAGCGGAGTGCAAAAATTTACCATGATAGACTACCCAGAAAAAGTAGCAGCTATTATCTTTACACCAGGCTGTAATATGCGTTGTAAGTTTTGTCACAACAAAGAATTTGTACTTCCAAAAGAAATTAAAGAATTGAGACCTAGTTTCATACCTCAAAAAGCAGTATTAAATTTTTTACAAAGCAGGAAAGGGAAGTTAGACGGTGTAGTAATATCTGGCGGAGAACCAACGGTGCAACCAGATCTGAAAGATTTTATAATTAGTGTTCGCGAAATGGGATTTTTGGTAAAGTTAGACACAAATGGCAATTTACCTGATGTACTGAAAGAATTAGTCAATGAAAATTTACTAGACTATGTAGCAATGGATGTAAAAACAACACTAGAAAATTATCAAGATTTAGTAGGGGATTTAGTAAATCCCCAAAAAGTAAGCAAGAGCATAGAATTTCTAAAACAAAACAATGTACCATACGAGTTTCGCACTACAATAATTGACGATGTACATGCAGTCGATATAATTAAAGAAATGGCGGAGCTATTAAAGGGTAGCGATAAACTATATCTACAAAAATTCCGCCCAGAAACAACCCTAGACCCAAAATTTCAAAACAAAAAGCCAGTCTCAGATAAAAAAATGCAAGAATTTGTAGAAATTTTTAGAAAAAATATAGAAGAAGTTAGTATAAGAAGTTGATTTTGCAATAATTTATATATAATCAATTAATTATAAAATATTATGCCAGAAAATGTTATGCCATCATTAACAATAAAGCGACCTGAATCACCAAAAAAGCCTACAGTTCGTAGAAGAAAAAGAGGAAAAGGGCCTTCAGAAACAAAAGCTCGCATGCATCGATTAATGGGGGGATACGCAAATCCTTTTCTTCCTCAATTACAAGAAGCTGAAATTCAATTACATGAAGTATATGAAAGAGAAACTTATGAAATGCGCAAGGATGCAAAACATTTAACCGATATGGATAAATTTGATGGGATTATCTCTCCAGACAAAAAAGAAGCAGATAAAGAAAAAGTGCACGAACTGCGAGAAAAACAAAAAAAACTTGAAGAAGAACAACCATTTCATAAGCGATATCCACCCGAGCGAGCTTTGCTTGCAGAATATCTATTTGACAAATATGCCAATGCTAGCAAATGGTTTGGTGAAAATGCCACCGTTACAAAAACACTTGAATTTGATGATCGCACACATCATGCTGATGGTGTTGCTACATGGTATGATAAAAATGGAAAAGTTTTAGCTAGATTAGCTTTTGATGTTACTATAAGTAAAGATCCGGAGGTTTTATCAAAAAAACAAAGTTTTATTGATAGAGATTTAAAAAAAGGAAATTTAACATCTATTGATTATTTCGATCCAAATAATACTTTAGAAACTAAATCCTCACTAAAACAAGTACCTCGCGTTGTAATAGAAGTGCCACAAGAAGATTTGCCTGATTTGTGCAAAAAAGCAATGATAGGGATTAGTAAAGATGGTAAAATAGATTATTCAGTATTGGATGATGATTCTATACGTCAATATATCAAAAAAGTATCTATTGAAAGTCTTCAGAAACAACAAAAACATTTAGAGGTTCTATCCATTGTTTCGTCACATGAAAAAAGAGATAAATTTGAACAAGCGTTAAAAAATGTAAACAAAACATTGTCGGAACTTTCTAAGTTATAAATAAAATAAAGGCTCTCATCAGAATATATATACTGATGAGAGCAACTTAATTAATTATTGTATTTGTTAGCTTGATAAAGTATTTTTAATCTATTGTTATTTATTAAGCCATTGGAATATCGCTTCTCTATTTCAAGCAACTTTTTAAGAAGTTGGTCGTCATTTGCTGCTCTTGCTTCAATGCAGCGTTTTTTGCATTCCTGTAATATTTTTTTTGAAGTTTCTGGAAACTCTTTTTCTAATCTAAGTCTCCTTGCAACATCCGCAAAAGTTAGTGCACCATCACACAAATTATCTCGCTCGTTGTTCACAGAAGTATATTTCATTTAACACCTCCTCCTTCTTATTTAAATTCCAATAATTTTAAATAGCAATAAACAACTATACACCATTTTCACGATTTGTCAAGTGTGTGGTACAATTATAGATACTTAATTATTCAGATAGATTAGTATTATGCTTACAAAAAAATTAGAAGAAATTGGTTTAAATGAAAAAGAGGCTAAGGTTTATATTGCTGTTTTAGAATTGGGTGAGGGAAGTGCTAGTGAAATTGCTAAGAAGTCCGGAGTTAATCGTGCCACCACCTACTTCACACTAGAAAATCTAATGAAAATAGGCCTAGTAAGTGCCACAAACGAAGAAAAAAAACAAAAATTTGTCCCTGAAGACCCTTCACAATTAGAAAACATAATAACAAAACAACAACAAGAACTGGAACAAAAGAAAAAAGGGCTGAAAGAGGTTGTGGAAGAATTAAACAGTATAAATAGCGCAAGTATTAAAAAACCAATTGTAAAGTATTATCTTGGGAAAGAGGGAATGATACGAATGGCAAAAGCCAGTTTTGATGATGTAAAAAATGAAACAATGTGGGTTGCTTTTTCCAAAGATGCCCTTAACAAATTTCTTGGGGAAGATCAAAATGATAAATTAATCAAAAAAAGAGAAAAACAAAATATAAAATCACGAGTACTTTATAATTCAAAAAAGTTTTCTTTGACAAATGATTCAAAAAATTTACGGATAAAAATAGATGAAAAAAAATATCCTTTACCTGGAGATATTGCTGTTTATGCTAATAAAATTAGATTGTCTTCATACAATGATCAAATAGGTATTATTATTGAAAACAAAGATATTGCGGAAACTTTAAGAACTATTTTTAAACTCGCACTCAAGGCAGTGCAAAATAAAAACTCCTGAGTAACAAATATTACTCAGGAGTCAACTTCACACTTAATGGCCCATTTTTTCCTCCTTTCGATGGTTTCAAAATCCAAATGCTTTGATTGCTTGGCGCCCCAACACTCTCTCAAAAGAGAGGGTATTGGGGCCACTCAAGGCCAAAGCAAAAAGCAAGTTGATTTTTTCAACCACCCATGGCGATTCCTCCTCATGTTGAGTTTGCCACAAAAAATTTTATCACCAGATTTTTGCCCATTTATTATCTGATGACAACAAACATCCATACTTTTTTTACAATACCTCAACATTGTGGTATCGCCGATTTGTCTTAAAGAACTATATTTTGCCAACTGCTGGCAGAAATAATAGTTCCACCCTAGCCAACATACTAATATAGCACATGACAACACTTTTGTCAATAGTTGTAAACAAAAATGTCTATTTAGAGGCATTTTTTATAAAAAAAGACACAAGAACCACTTAATTAAGAGGTTCTTGTATTATATAAAGACTATTAAGTATAAATAGAATGTTAATTCCTATAAACATGTAGTGGACGGTCATGACCGTCCACTACAGTTATGCATTAAATAGTGACCAGGTCGCTAGGTCTAGCGACCTGGTCACTTGCCAATATATTATTCTACAATAGTTTGTTTAAATTTCTCTTTTTTAAATGTATAACAGGGCTCCAAACCCTGTTTTTTATAAACTTTTTTACAAAAACAGGGGTTGGATCCCTGTATCAAAGTGCTAACTCCTATAAACATGTAGTGGACAGGCATGCCTGTCCACTACATTTACATAAATGATATTAAATCAAATAGTAGCTATATTATTAGATTTAGCGACCTACTTATTCATTTACTGACTAATTTTGTGTTATGTACCTATTGTATAGACGCATCGCAATGCGTCTCTACGTGTTTTGTTCATTGATTTTATCTATAATACATGCACTAAAATCCTTTAAAATAAAGGGTTTTGTAGTATTTTAACCCAATTTTGTCAATAAGACTTGACAAGATTTATTTCGTATGCTATACTAGGTTGTTACGATGAAGAAGTCACGAAAGCGACATCAACATCTAACAAATTAAAAGATAGTTATTTTATTTAAGAATATTACTGAATTATTTGCAAAAAATACATACAATTTATTGCGGTAATTTGGTTGAAATATACAGACATCTATTATTGTTAACGACACAGTGGCTTTAAATAAAAATATAATTGGCCTTGTAATCTACAAAACAATATAGATATCAAATATATTTCGGAATTTATAAAATAATTACATTTATATTACTTTTCTCCTGCTTTTGATTGGATAACCTCAGAACTTTTGCTTCTGGGTCAATACCAAAAAGGCAACAATAGAAAATGTTAATATATTGATTTTCCTCATAGAATTCTTTAACAATTAAATATTTCCCTTAGTTTTTCTTAACTTTAGGTTGTCATTTCGACTTAAATGGAGAAATCTCTAGTCTAAAAATTTTGAGATCTCTCGACTCCACTGTGTTACGCTCGAGATGACAATTTCTTATAGGTTTTTAAAAAGTCTTAAAACATGTTAGTTGTTAGGAAAAAGTAAGGGAAATATTTCCTATAAGCCATCAACATTAACCCAAACACAGGAGGTGACTTATGGGTAAATGGTTCTCTTTTTTTCTGGGTACTCCACGGCATTTTCTTGGTACTTGTGCCGGGATTGCATTAATTGTAGCCATGATTAACCCCGCGTTGATCCATACCGCTACAGCCAACCTGTTTGAAGCGATAAGTCCAATCGTGGGCCCGTTTCTGCAGCTGGTCATTGTTTTGGCCGGATTCCGGATTGTTTTTTCCGGATTGTGTGGTGGAGGCAAGAAAAAATGAATGAGATTCGGGGCGATTCTCCTCCGCCTGGCAACAGAAAAGGAGTGGCATTTAACACAACACCAGTCGCCCGGAAAGCCGACATTAAAGCGAGATATATCATTATCAAATTCGCATGCTTTCCTCTCAAATATATTTTATAAATCCAATTTGTAAAATATATTTGGGATAAAACCGTATCATTTTATCCTCTCTCTAACAACTTCGCAAAGGTTGAGATGAATTATGAAAAATCATAATTTAAGGACATAAATTTTTTTTGCGAAGTTTTTTTATGTCTAAACATGCTCAAATTAAACCTTTGTGAAGTGTTAGAGGGAAAATAAAGTTTTAACACTTATCAAAAATAAGCTAGGCCTTGATCTCGGGCCCTGGATTGTATCCAAAATCCTACTAGGAAGGGATGTGGGAGGAGTAGTGTACTTCCACAAGTTCAAACTTGAAGCAACCAGGACAAACCAATCAAAAAAGATTGGCCTGGTGCAAGTACCTGTGGGCACAGGACCGGTGGTCTGTTGCAACCATCATCAGAGAAATCTAGCCCAATTTCTCAATCCTCGTTTATAAATGAATTGTAAGCAGGAAGCAACAAATGGATTAAGTGTGTTCCAAAGGGATAAAAACTGAACACATCAGACGCCTCAAACACACACAATTCTTGGAGATACCAATCATTGATATCTCCTCTCTCTAATATTTTATAAAGTTTTTTGTAAAATACTAGAGGGAAATAACTTCCTTACAACCTTATGCCAAGGAAATTATTATGCATAAGGATCCTGATAGCCCCAAGGGCAAATACAAAACTTTTATTGTATATCCCAATGAAAAAATTGTCTGCTCCGAATGTAATGGAGGGGGTGAAGATTGGGATTTCCCTAATTGTCCTTGCCCTGTTTGCAAAGGTGCAAGGATGGTTTATGCCAGCTCAAGAATGACAGAACGTGTTCAGGAGTTAAATTTTACATAACCCGCGGAGAGAAATCCGCCGTCCGGCTTTTAAATTTAACGGACGTATACTGTGGAGGAAGCCCACGTTTAAAAAGCTGACGAAACTTTGAAAAAGAGAAAACTTCGCTTTTCTCTAAAATATTTTTACTAGATTCCCGCCTTCGCGGGAATGACAATTGATTAGAAATATTTTAGAGGGAAATAATTTTCTCACAATTTTTTCAAAAAGGAGGTTGTCATGAGACGACACACCCGGCCGCATCGGCCAAAAAGGCAGTGGAGGAAGCAATCTTCCGCTAAGAAAACTTCTTTTGAGATGAGAGTTGTCTCAAATAGAAGTGGGGTAGAGACCGTTATCACTTATGTGGTAAAGGTCTCTGAGAGCAAGTGCTCTCAATGCCAGTGTGATGAATACGGTCGCGTATTCAAAATCACTGGCATTGCAAAGATGTATTCTCTTGATGACATGGAGCCCGTGCGCCCTGACACCAAGAGAATTAAAAGGACTGCTGTTGGCAAAAATTTTTGCCTGGCATGTCTGCCCGATTAAAAATCATAGTGACAGAATATTATTCTGTCACTATACACAAATTTAAACACTACAAGATTTACAGGAAAGTTCCTTGCAAGACTTTTCTTCAATAATATTTTTAGTAGTGTTTAGATATTATTTGAAGTTAAAAGTCATGCAAAGAGCTTTTCTATGGTAGAAAGCTCTTTTTTGGTTCTTGTACACCATTTGAGTGCAAGCGGTTGTTGAAAACAGTGAATATCGGATATAAGTTTGTGTACAATCTGCACAAATGAAATTCTGAGAATAAACTGTTTCCTACTCTCCGTAATGAGTATGGAGGTGGCCTTATGACCACTATTATCAACAAAACCCCCCATCCAATCCACATCGTGGATGCGGACGGTGCAGTAGTACGTACCTTTCCCGCATGCCCCGTTGAGGACCTGATCCGCCTTCGGGCTGAGACGGTTCCTTGCGAGGAATTGGACGGTGTACCGACCTCTCGGACGGAGTTTGATGAGGCCACTGGTCTCCCGGACTACGAAGAGGGTGTTTACTACGTAGTTAGTCAATTGGTAAAGTCAGCCAAGGCTAGCCGTAGTGACCTCCTTGTTCCGGCTGAGGTTGTCCGCGACGAAAACGGCCAGATTATCGGCTGTCGCAGTCTCGGACGCTAGCTCGTAGTTCAAAGAGTTAGTGGTCACAGGATTCCCAGTTTTAGATGTTTCTGGGTTATTAAAAAACACTGAGTGATACATCAGAAAGCGGAGGTGAAAGCCCAAATCTGATTGTATTACAAAAGAGAAAACTTCGCTTTTCTCTAAAATGTTTTTAATCCATCGTCTTTCCTTTAAAAAAAGGAATGACAATTGATTAGAAATATTTTAGAGGGAAATAATTTTCTCACAATTTCAAAAGGAGATTGTCATGAGACGACACACCCGGCCATATCAACCAAAAAAGCAGTGGCGGAAACGTTCTTCCGCCAAAAAAACCTCTTTTGAGATGAAGGTTAACTCAAGTAGGGATGGAATCGGAACAACCATCACCTATATAGTAAAAGCCTCTGAGGGCAAGTGCTCTCAATGCCAGTGCTGTGAATACGGTCGCGTGTTCAAAATCACTGAAATCAAGAGCGCATATTCTATTTTTCTTGATGATATGGAACCTGTACGCCCTGATCTCAAGAGAATCAGAAAGGTTGCTATTGGCAAGAATTTTTGCTTAGCATGTCTGCCATCATAACTCCCAGTTTAATATTTCTGGGTTATCAACAATCTTAACAAAATGAGGTAGAGCATGAAAAACTTTTTGTTTTATTGTGGAATGCTTGTTGATATGTGTATTGGAGTCATTATTGGTGTGATTATTGCACCACCACTCACACTGAGTGTATTATTGATTGGTAGGTGGCTTGATGTTCACATTAGCCATGTCATTATTCAACACTTCTTAGGAGGTTAAAATGAAGAAAAAATTGGAATATATTAAACCTCGTCTCCACCCTAGCGCGGTGGAAGCACTCCGTCACAAAGGCGGAGCACATGGTAGTCGCAAGGGTAAACACGGCTACAATCGTAAACGCGAAAAATTGCAATGGAAAAAGCAGTTAGAATAATTCTAACTGCTTTTAAAATTTTAAGACTTTTTATACACTTACATTCTTTACATTAATATAAAGAATTTGCTTTTTCAAAGTCATCTTGTACTTCTTCTAGGGTTTTATCTTTAATTCTTTTAAGTTGATTTTCAAACCAATTTTGTTCATAAGGATTTTGAGCTGATTTTATAGCTATTTCAAGATATTTAACAGTATTGGCAACTTCTTTTTCAGTCAAAGTCTTTCCCATGAGAGCATTATTCCTTAAGTCTGATACAGCTTGCCTTGCAGCTAATCCATCAAGTATTAAACATAATTCTGAGGAGCCCTTACTTGGAAATCTAATTGTTTTCCATTGAGTAGTTTCTCTAATTTTTTGAGACATATCTGCATAAAATGATGGGTTTTGACCACCTGGTAAAACCCTATTAGCAAATTCTTCAATAAGCTCCTCCTGATAAGCTTCTTCTTCCATATTTATCTTTATTTCTCGTTTTTGTTTTTCAGTAAGTTCTAATCGCTTTTTATCACCATCATCAACAGTATATTCAGCGCCTTCCTTTAACAACTCTGCATCTGATATTGTACGAGATTTTTCAATTTTTGCCATTTCTTCTGGTGTTGGCATTTTTGGTTCTGTCATAATATTTTTTATTAACATTTATATTTTAATTTTATCACCCCCCCTCAAATGTCAAGTATTATTTTTGCAAGTATTTTGCAATTTTTTAAAAAGATTACAGACAATGTTGTTTCTAATCATTCGCTAGTCGCTTATGAAGAAATAAACACCTGCCTGCCGGTAAAGGCAGGTTTCTGGAATGACAAAGAAGAAATGTGAATGATTATGTTGTATGGTTTTTAAAGACGCTAATAATTGTGCTATAATTATAATAGTTAAACAAATATAAATAATATGCCTTTACTCTTAAAAAGTTAAGGCGCATAAAATATGAAAAATAAAGTAACTATAATTGGAGCTGGAATGGTGGGCTCCACTATTGCGTATAGTCTTGTTATGCGAGATAGTGCTGAAGAAATTGCCATTATTGATATAAATGAACAACTTGTAGCATCTCAGGTGATGGATTTGCAACATGCTGTGCCTTTTGTGGGTCAGACTGAGGTTAAAATTGGGGATTATGAGGACTGTGTTGACAGTGCTGTAGTGGTGATAACCTGTGGAGCAGCGCAAAAGCCTGGTGAAAGTAGACTTGATTTAGTAGAAAAGAATGCAAAAATTATACAGAGCATTGTGCCACAGATTTTTGAAAAAAATCCTGATACTGTGCTTGTTATGGTGACAAATCCGGTAGATATTTTGACTAGACTTGCAATTGATATGTTTCCTGATAAAAAAGATCAGATTATGGGAACAGGTACTCTGCTGGACAGCTCTAGATTTCGTCATTTAATAGGACAAAAGATGGATATCAACCCCAAAAGCATTCATGCATATATTTTGGGTGAACATGGAGATAGTGAATTTCCTGTTTGGAGCACGGCTGCAATTGGTAATATGAAACTTGGTACATGCAATAGATTAAACGAGAGTGATAAAGAAGAAATCTTCCAAAAAGCAAAAAATGCAGCTTATACTATCATAGAAGGAAAACAATCCACATATTATGGAATTGGAGCAGGTGCCAGTTATTTAGTTCATCACATATTACACAACAAAAAAACTGTAATACCTGTTTCTCATGCTATGGTAGGAGCATTTGGATTGGAAGATGTGTGTTTGAGTATGCCTGCAATAGTAGGACGCAGTGGAATTATGGGAAGAATCTGTATTGAATTATCCGAAAAAGAACAAGAAGATCTGCATAATTCTGCCAAGACTCTTGAAAAAGTATACAAAACACTTTTAAAATAAAATTTGTATTCTTATAAAAACAACTCTAATTTTTTTAGAGTTGTTTTTATTTCTTGTTAGTAAATAACCACTTTTGTGCCAATGTCTGCCCAATCGTATAAAAATTTGGAATTTTGAGCATCATGTCTTACACAACCGGCAGAGACCGCATTACCTATATTTTTTTTACTTTCTTTTCCACCTTGTGGCATATCCTCATGTCCTTCCGGCCAAACAATTAACCCATGAAAACCATACAAACCATCTGGAGTAAACGCCATCCAATATGGCAAATATACTTGAAACATATTAGATAGTGCATATGGATTTTTATTATATATTTGATATTCTCCAGTTGGTGTTGGTGTATCAACTGCTCCTGTAGAATCTACAAAATTAGTGATAAACTTACCATCCTCAAACAGTGTTGTGATTTGTGCTTTCAAATTAACATCTATATATTTACCGACTTTAATTTTAGGTGCAGTTGATTCTGCTGCGACTTTGAGACGCTCATCAAATTGTTTAGGATATGTTTCTGGTTGAGGTAATAAAGTATTAAATGTCATTGAATCTATCGGATAATATTGTGTATTTTTTTGACTCTTATGCTTTGCAAACAATGTTAAATCATGAAAACCCTTATAAACGTTGCTTCGTTTTAATATTTTTACATGCAATGTCTTAGTTTGTGCATCATAATTTTGTTCAGATTGTAAAGCGGGTCTAATAACGGCTTGTAAATCAAAATTATCAACATTTCTGTCAAAAGTTATTAAAATTTCTTCTCCTTCGTTTATATATTGATTATTTGCTTTTGGAATGTTTGTTGCAATAATGCGTGGGTATGAAATTGTTTCAAAGGAAAAAATTGTAGACACTTCCTCTGATGCTTTTCGTGAATTATGTGGAAGTGCAATGGAATATTTTGTTTCTGGCTTCCAAATAGTTTTTGGGATAATTGTTAGTATTGTTT
>JALVPE010000071.1:0-433 GCA_027031945.1 Candidatus Moraniibacteriota bacterium | reverse complement strand
TTTTATTATCATTACATGTAAATATTATATTTGTTTTTGGATATATTTCTACTGTTGATTCATAATGCTTTATATCTTGAATTGGTTTAGCAAATTTAATATTAATATTTTCATCCAAATTTATTACTGATTCCTGTGCAAAAATAGGGTTTTCGGCTATATTTGACAAATTATCAATATAAATAGTCATTCCGGCACCAGCTGAAGTAAGTGGCAGAGCAATAATACCAAAAACAAATACCTTTTTCTTTAAAATTAAAAAGTTTTGAATTTTTTTTACTATTTTTATTATTTTTTTGTATTGTTTTTTGATATTCATTAGCATAAAAATAAAAACGAGCAACCAGTTATAAATAACTAGTTACTCACCCGAATACATTACAATTATAGCACAAATATCAAGAAAAATCAAGATTATGGCAAACATAAAAAT
>JALVPE010000070.1 GCA_027031945.1 Candidatus Moraniibacteriota bacterium | reverse complement strand
ACAATCAAAAAAATCAGTAAGCGGTTTGTAATAATCTTCAAGTATAAATGCAGGAAAGTTACAAATAGCATCAGCATTACAATATCCAACTTCTTCAAGTTTTTCTTTAGGTGTAAGTCCATCTAAACCCATATGACTTCTATTATTAAAATACATAATCCAAAATTGAGCCTCCTTCAAAAAATCATCTTTAGAATTAATATATTCTCCTCTAGGACAATAAAACTCTTCATCATCAGTTCTATGACTTCTCTCAACCATATTTTGTTTCCATTTAGTTCCATCAGTATCAGATACACTAACATCATATTTTTTTAACTTTTCATTCCAATTATCAAGTTTTTTCTTAGACGCACTGCAAAACTCACTACCTCCATCAAATTGAAAATTCATTTTAATATATACATTATGAGATCTAAGCCATACAATCACAAATTCTAAAAACTTAAATCCAAAATGACTATCGATATTATGACTCCATGCTAAAAACCTAACCCTAGTTTTAGCATCAATTATTGTCCATTGATATACAGGTAAATCAGGATGATATTTAAACTTTTTATAAATATCCAAAGGTAAAGCTTTTAAATCTAAAACTTGTTTTACATCATATTGTAAAAACTCAAAAGCCTCTATAACATCATAATTATACAAAGAACGCCTATTGCCATTAGCACTACGCTTTTTCTTAACTTTTAACTTATTTCTTTTATACACACCTTTAATTTTAGGAAGTGTATATACACTCATATCAAACCCTTGTCTTTTTAAATGATTATACATTCGTTTAGCACCGTAATTAGAATTACCATGTTTATCAATAATTATTTGAGAATCAGAATCATTTAAACACCTTGAATGTGTCAAAGGCTTTGTTGACTTATTTTTCAAAAAATCAAATAAATACAATTTATCACTAGGAATATTAATATTTTTCATTAAATATTCTAAAGCTTCACTACTAGCGTTATCACATTTTTTAATAATATTAGTTATAGTATTCTTATTACAATTCCATTTTTTGTATATTTCTTTACAAGAAACATTATTAAAATACATACGAAGTATTTTAATTCTTGTAATAACTTCACCTTCAACCTTGCAACTTTCTTTATATGACATTATTATTAATTCATAAGACATGAGTTTATGATTAGTGGATTACACTTACTATTCTAACTCATGTCTTTGTTTATTTACATAAAAATTATTCTTAACTGCAAAACAATTCCCAAAAACCTTTCTTTTACAATACTTTCTATCAAATTCTTTTAAAAATTCCTTTATTATTATCTTATAGATAATCCTATTATGTATTCTACTAGCTACTAAAGTTATTTTTTGTTGGATTGACGAACTTATCGTATTGTGTTATTGTTAGTGTATTATTAACACTTTAGTAAAAAGTATATGAAAATTCAAAATAGCAAAAATAAAAATAGTATAATTATAGGTCCGGCAGTTGCTGTTGATACGCTGATTTTTACTATTCGTGATGGCAAGCTTATGGTGCTACTTATTGAGATTGGTAGTGGTCCGTATAAAAATAAGTGGGCATTGCCTGGAGGTATTGTACAGTTAAACGAAACGTTAGATGAAGCGGCGAAAAATGTTTTAAAGAAAAAAGCCGGTATAAATGGTATTTATATGGAACAACTATATACTTTTAGTGATTTGAAAAGAGATACTCGTGGTCGTATGATTTCCGTTGCATATTTTGCACTAGTTAATAGCGATAGGTTTAATCTTAAAACAATGGATTATTATTCTGATATCGAGTGGATTAATGTGCGTAAATTGCCAAAAATGGCATTTGACCATAAAGAAATAATTAATTATGGACTTGATAGATTAAAGTCAAAGATAGAATATTCAAATATCGTATATGGCTTATTACCAGAAACATTTACTCTTACAGAAATGCAAAATGTATATGAAATTATACTTGGTAAAAAAATTGATAAAAGAAATTTTAGAAAAAAGATTCTTGCATTAGGGTTGCTCACAGAAACAAAAAAAGTAAAAACAGGGGCTAAGCATCGTCCAGCCAAACTTTATAAATTTAAAAAGAGAGAACTGGTATTTACAAAATAATATAATCCATACAAAATAAAACACTCTCGTAGATATTTATCTACGAGAGTGTTTGGTTTACTCCATTACATATTAAGATTTTTGGGGTCTTTCCAGACATCGTAATCCATATAAGCGCACATAATAGGGAGTTCGACATCTGGTCGCTCTATCCAGAGATAGAACGGTTTGTTGATGGTAATCCCAGATGTTCTCGGGACCATTCCTCGCAATGTTGCTATTGCAACAGCGCTTTTGAGATGCGCACCCTTTTCATTCATTTTGAATTTAGTTTGTTGCATAGCTTGGGTGATGTAACCACCCCCAGTATGGGGCAGTCCAACTAGCCAACTAATGTCTGGCTGATGATTGAGGTTGATCATTGGGAAGTGCACGAAAGTTTGTTCCGGGTACACAAACAAATTGTTTTGGATTTGCTTAATGTGTTTAAATAATTCAAATCCAGCAATCTCTTTGTCAGCAACGGTCATCCATACTGTGTCACCATTTTTGGTAGAAATCATTGCGATAGGATGCGAATGGTAAGTATTGTAATAAGAAATAAACGTATCATGTCCATCTATGCGTTCTTGCTGGATTTTTACACCAGGATATACGCCATTAGAATTTCGAATACTCACTGGAGCGCCTCGTTTGAGCCACTCTATTAAAAGATTGAGAATGGCAACAACGCCAATCTCATCATTTTGTAGTTCATCAAGCTGAATGTCAAAGCCCTCAGTACTGAGAATTTTATTCAGTTCATCAGCAACTTCTGATGCCCATGAACGTAGTTCTGTATCAGAAAATCGTTCAATTTCTGATAAATGAGGATAGTACAGTTCAGACAAAAAATATTTTTGTAGTTTTGACTCGCTACTCCATTGTACTCCTCCAAGCTCATTACCTGCCTTGAGAAGTGCCGCAAAAATTGGGTGGGGTACAAATGTGTGTGTTGCCATTTTAAAAAACCTCCAATGTTTTGTTTTATTAAAAAACATGTTCACTATTGAGCACATCATACTATCACGTTGCAATAAGTATGTCAATTATATTTTTCTCCACATAAATTGTAAGAAGTTTTTTTGAAGTCTTGCCATTTCTTTATTTTCTATGACAATGCCTATTAGATTTGTAAGTGAAATCATTGCAATTTTGTTTCCAGAAATCATTAAGTCTACATCAAATTCAAAATCTTTTGGTAATAGCTTTGATTTTCCTATTTTGTGTGTGAGATTTTCTTTTACGTATCTTTTGCCTTCGGTGGTATTTTCTACTAAGTCACGTAATTGCCCACCTGATTCGTAAATATTATTTAAAAATTCCTCACCATCTTTTTGGCTAAATGCAGCATAATAGCGATCTGCTGAAAAGATGCTCCACAGTATTTGAGGTGTTTTTGTCATCTCTCTATAAATTGAACGCATGCCATCTTTACCTTCATAAAATTTAACAACTGGTTTTTCGGAAGCAGTATTGTACATCTGAGTAAGCATCGGTAGTATTTCTCGTGCTTTTTTCTTTCTGCGTTCCAAAATTGTCAAAAGTTTATTGGGATTTTTTGGTATGTAATAAATACGTTTGCCTTTAAAAGTTTTTTGTAAAAGGTTTTGTTTCAATAAATTATCTAAATATAGATAAAGAGCTGTGCGATTTATCTGAGATTCCTTTGCAATATCTGTCACATTTGCTTTGCCACGACGAAGCACAGCAAGGTATATCTTTGCTTCGTGGTCTGAAAGTCCTAGACTTTGTAGTGTATTTGTAATTTTTTCTATATTTTCCATACTACCATTATACATCAAAACACAAAAAGTGTCAACTATTTTTTACACTTTTTTATAAACAAGATAGCATTTTTACCTAAAATAAAGGCTTTTTCAGATAAAAAAATACAAAAAATGGCAAAAAAATATAAAAATGATATTATGTCAGGTTGTTCATTAAAAATATTTAACGCATATTCGGAGGAATAAAAAATGGCAAAGCAAGAAAAGAAAGAGAGAATTGTACGTCATCGTGAAGGAATTGATATAACTGAGTACAAAGAAATATTGTATGCATATGCAGATGGTTTAACCATAGTTTCATCTCATCCAGGCTCTCGTGCATGGTGGGTGGTTAAAGGAACTCCGGCTTGTGGTCGGGATGGAAGGGATTATGCAGTTTATCAGGATATTAACTACAGGTTGCGAGAATCGTGTGGTCCTCGTGGTGATTATTACAAGGAGCATGACTTGTGTTTTGTTTGCAAGGCGGTTTTGTTTAAGAGTTATTACAACTTGGAAATAACAGTTCTTGAAGCACAATTTGAGCATTTAAACGAGCATCATGTATGTTTGTGTCATAAGTGCTACAAAAAACAGGTGCTGATAGATTTTGGATAAAATTAGGAGGTGCGTTATGAAAGAAAAGGCTATCGCTTTTGTACGAGCAATGTATATCAGCATTATTGGACTGTTTATTTTGTCTCTTGGAGTACTTATCTGGATTTGTGTAGGTTTTGGTGTCTATTGGGTTTTAAAGTATTTTAATGTTAATGAACTATTAGCATATGTTGGAGCATTTTTATCCGTTGTATTGCCACACTTCATTTCTTGGCGGGCGTCAAAATGGAGTAGTGCTGGTTTAGCAGGGGCATTTATGCAATTGATTCTGGGTTTACTGCTGGTATTTCCAACAGTATTAATTAAAAGTGGTATTGAGTTCTGCGCAATTTCTTTCAGCAGATTGATGGAGAAAAACAATGACGATGAAAGAGAGAATATTTAAGGCTGATCGTATAATCGATGATGAGTGCATTGCTCTTACAAAAGGTAATGTATCAGAGAATTCGGTGTCAATATTGTGCTCAGAGACACCTTATTGTGACATTTGGGGTAGAAAAGTTTATGTGGATCAATCAGGTAATTATTTTATATTTGATTTACAGGAACAAGATGATCCACTTTCATTTATTTCAAATCCAAAAAAGGTTACATATGGGAAAATAAGAATTGTTTATCCGTTTTTTGTTTATAAATAATTCAAAACCCAATTATATAAAAATATAGTTGGGTTTTAAAATTGTTTTTCAGATAAATTCCAGAAATAATTAAAAAAAGATTTGATACTTAATGTTATAATTTTGTGATTTATAGAAACGATAAATGGGTATTTTCCAGAAAATAATACTAGCGTGTCATCAATAATCCACAGCGATGATTTAAAATCAATTGTTGGAGGTAATTCTCGTAGTTCTATATTTCGGTCTATGATTTTATGTGGGTCAATTGTCTTTTTTGTATTGTACGGCACAAGCGTTTTTGTAAATATTTTATTTTTATTTTTCATTTCTATCATATTGTAATAAAAATCTTCTGATAATATTTTTTTGTAATTACCAGATTTAGGATTGTCTATAGTATAAACAATTGTACATTTTTTTGTTTTATAAATTAATTCTTCAATGAAAGATTTTATAGAGTCTTTTGTGTCGTACACTTTTGCATATGGAAAATCTGCTTCGGCTCTATATAATTCGCCCAGTGCTTCTTCTAGTTCGTTAGCTATGTCGAGCTTGTATTGTAAATTCTTTTTAATCATATTTGGAGACTCAATCCAATATATATTTTTGCCATGATAATTTTGGATAGAAATGTAATTTTGTGTATCCAGTTTTTTCAAGATACTAATAACAGTTGTACGAGGAAGATTCGCCTTTTTGGCGATAATAGATGCTGATGCTTCTCCGAGTTGTGTTAGAGTGATGTAAACTTTGATCTCATTTTTACTAAAGCTAAGTTCAGATAATTGCTGTTGAATTTTTTTGGACATATATTTTGACGTCGAAATTATTCGACAATAATCAATTAAAAAAGATGATATTTAAGCCAAAAATTGACAAGATATGACAATAAATGATATTTCTGACGATTTTCTTCACTGTTTTAGTGTATCGTAGATTTAGTTATTTAACAATAGATGAGGCATGTAATTTTTTACATCTTTATTTGTTAAAAAGGTCATTCCCGCGAAGGCGGGAATCTAGTACATTTTATATGAGTTATATGGTTAAAATAAATTTTTAAAGTTTATAATATTCTGCAATTAAATCGTGTTGAATATATAAGTAATTTTTTGTAATCCTAGATTCCCGCTTACGCGGGAATGACGATGGGCGTGAAGTTGTTTATATACTAATATTGCAAGGAGGTAGTCATGATGAGTGGGCAATTTGTTTTTCCGGGAGTTTTTTCACCACCAACATATGGACATTTTGCAATTGTGAAAGAAGCAAGTAGAATTTTGCCAAAAGTTACAATCATTTGTTCTACTAATGAAGAAAAAGATAAGACACGGTGGTTTAGTGAAGAGAAGTGTGCAAATATGTGGCAATATTATAATTTGCCGAGTAATGTGGAGGTTGTGACATTTGCACAAGCTCATAGTAGATTTGATTTTTCGGATGTTGTTATGATTCGGGGAATCAGATGTGAAGATGATATGGAGCATGAGCGACATGTGATGAAAATCAATAAGGAACAATTTGGCATTGATAAGATTTTCTACATCTGGGCAAAAGAAGATTTTGTCACAGTTTCTGCCACGAAGGCAAGACGCGCAATTGACAACCTTGATTTTCAGACACTTGCTTCGTACGTTGCGCCTGGAGTTGTGTCGATTCTCATTGAGAGAGAGTTGGATGTGAGAAATGTTTTTTTGGTTGTGGGTCGTCCAGGTTGTGGTAAAAGCACTTTTTTGAAAATGGTATCTGATGCCAGTTCTCAAAATATCTGGATTGATACAGATGAATGTTCAAAAGAAATTCGTCCAATTCTGCATGATACATTTGGTAAAAATGCAGATTTGGTCAAGTTGGTTTCTGAAAATGACGCAGAAGTAACGCGAGTTATCGCAAAAGAATGGTTTAACTCATTACGAAAGTGTCTTAGACAAGTCCATAAAAATAGCAATATTTTTTTGGAAGTGCCATATGGATTGAGACTGGGTAAAGATATGTATAAGTATCTTGGTAATAAGATTATTTATGTCAATTGTGCTGATGATACTAGTCACAAGAGATTGGATAATCGGGGCACACCAAAGCACAAAATGTTAACTAGCGTAATTCCTGATCTACAAGAATCACGCGATATTTGTAAGCGTGAAAACTTGAACTTGAGAGTTGTTGACACTAATTGCAGTATAGAAAAACTGCGTGAACGAGTTGTTGATTTTTGTAATAGTGTCTGATAATGAGTAGCGGCAGAACAGTGTTCTGCCACTACATAAAACAAAAGGAGAGATGTAATGGATTATTTAGAAGAAAAATTCAAAACATTGTGGAGATATAGTGGCTGTAACGGTAATTATCAAAATGGATTTCGAGAGCTTGTAGCTAAATACAATGGACCAAAACGATATTATCATACGCTTGATGGTCACATCAAATTTTGTGTATATACTTTTTTTGAGCATATTATGTATCAAGTTAAAGATCCGATTAGTGTATTGTGGCAGTTGATATTGCATGATGTTGTGATGGATTTTTACAGAAGTGATGATGATGTCAAAAGTGCTGAGTATGCTAAAGAATTTTTGCATAAATATGGTGTTGACGCTAAGGCAGTAGATAAAATTGCTAGAGCAATTGTTTATCACAATCATAAACAAAATCCATGTAATGAAGATATTGCTTTTGGACTTGATGCTGACCTATTTATCTTTGCACAATCGCAAGATGTGTTTGATGAATATGAAAGTAATGTCAGGAAAGAATATGATTGGGTAAAAGAATCGGCATTTCGAAAGAGAAGAGTTGAAATTTTATCTAATTTTTTGAATAATCGACCAAGTATTTTTCTCACAAGTTATTTCAAAAATAGGTATGAGAAACAAGCGAGAAAAAATCTCAGAAATTCTATTTTAAAATTGAACAAAAAATAGAAAAAACCGCTTCAAGATAATTATCTTAAAGCGGTTGTTTTTTGTTAGAAATATTGTTAGAGATTTAATAATTTCCATAGTTCTCTAGTGCAAAGTTCATCGTATCTTAGTAACACCTTAATACCTTTTTTTGTAATGGTATTGTAGTCTGGACTTATAAGTCCTTTATTACATAGGTCTTGGTGATAGTATGGCAGGATTCTTGTGTGGTTATTAATTTGTTTACTAACGGCTATGAGTGTAAGCGCCTCCCAATCAGATAAACTATCGACTATTTGTTGAATTTCAGCTTTATCTTTTTTGATTTTCATTTGTTTTCCGATTTGGCGTAATACTCGTAAGCCGTTAGAATTCAATTCATAGTCAAAATCAGTGAGAAGATTAAATTTGTTTGCAAGTATGTCTAAATAATATTCTGGTGTATGAATTACACTTGGAGGGTTAGAAGCTTTACCTAGTAAATATAAATGTATTAGGTATGCTTTAAGGTGAGAACTTAGATGCATTGCTAATTTTGTGATATTCGAATCATCATTTTTGACTTTTAAATTGACTAATTCTTTTTTAAATAATTCAACATAGAAGAGACCTTTTTCAGTAATTACTTCCATTGTTTGGTCTACTAATTTATTATCTCTAAGAAAAAGCAAATGCTTTTTAGCAAATAAATGTAATTCAGATAAAATTGAACGATTGTCAGTGATGAACAAAATCATCAAAGTCGCTTTTGCCTCAGGAT
Source organism: Candidatus Moraniibacteriota bacterium (assembly GCA_027031945.1). Lineage (GTDB taxonomy): Bacteria > Patescibacteriota > Minisyncoccia > Moranbacterales. The sequence continues at coordinate 22,087 of JALVPE010000070.1, read as the reverse complement.
ATAAGTCAATCTTTCCTTGTGTCATTTTTGTCTCCGTAATAGGTTTATAAATTGTAAAGGTACAAACTTTTACCTTAAACTAACATAAAAATTTTTTGTCGTCTAGCATTTTCTTGTTATAAATTTTTTAGCACCTATTGTTAATAAATTATTATTGACAAAAATTAATTTCTTTGATATATCTAAGTGTTATAGTTTTTTAACAGAAAAATAAAATATTAACAAGTAGGAGAAATAATATGTCAGATGACTGGGAAAACATTGGAATGGAGAAGCGGTGTGGCGGAGGACCAGGAATTGAGCTGGTTTCAATAGATGAAGATAGCACTGACACGTGTTTAAGAACATGCGTTGCATGTAATGGCACAGGTCATGTGGGGAAGCATGAGGAATGTTGTTTGCTCTGCGGAGGAAACGGTACAGTAAAAGTTCCTCGTTAATTTTTTATATAACATATAAGATGAAAGTATCAGGAGATGTCTTTATTTGGACAGCTCCTGTTTTTATTTTGCCAAAATTGCTCATAGAGCTACTTAGTGTAGACTTGACACGATTTGAAAGGTGTGCTAGGATGTAGTTAGAAGTGTGAAAGATACACTAAGTAAATAACTAAAGTCTGTCAATTATAAAAATCATATAAGATAGTTGGACAGCAAATTAGTTAAAACTTGAGCATAGGGGACGGACATGTCCGTCCCCTACAAAAAAGTAGCCTTTACACAAATGTTCATTAATAATGAATAAGTAACAAAATTATATCTATGTTAAATCAATTATGAAGTGGAGGAGTGATGATGGAAAAGGTGTATGTACAAAAATCAAGGACGGTAGCGTTTGATGTGGATGCAATGTATTGCTTCACACCGAGATGTCCGGATGAATTGGCTGTCGAAGGTGGTGAGGACATTGTTGATGAGCTTAATGCGGGTGCAAAAAAAGCAATAAAACGAGTCGCATCTAAGGACGCTCATCCTGCAAATGCTTATTGGAAAACGGAAGAGCTGAAAGAATTGGCTCAGCCTTTGGAGGGACGTTTTGCAAATTTCCCAAATATTGATTTAAAGTGGTTTATGCATGGCGTACCCGGTACATTTGGTTTTGAACTAATTGCCGGTCTGCCAAAACCGGAAGAGTATGATTTTCTTATTTATAAGGGTGTTGAGAGAGATATGCATCCATATGGAGCATGTTACCACGACCTTGGGGATAAAATATCTACTGGTGTTATTGAGTGGATGCAAGTACAAGGCATGGATACTGTGATTGTTGGTGGGCTGGCTACTGATTTTTGCGTGAAATTAACGGTGTTGCAGTTACTTCGTGCCGGTTTTAGAGTAATTCTAAATCTGGGGGCTTGTCGTGGCATAGCTCCAGACAGTACGGAAAAAGCCATTAATGAAATGCAAGATGCAGGAGCTGTGATTGTAGAGTCTGCCACTCAAATTATTGCACAGTAAGTTTATTGCTAAACAATCCAGTATGCAAAATAATTTTTGCATACTGGATATATAAATATTTTTGATATTTCTTTAAATTACAGAAATTGTGTATCAAAGTTTATATTTGGATATGCTATTTCCATTCTAAAATAAATATGTTTTTGGAATGAAAAAGTTCTTTTAAAGTTTTATGAATAAAGGTGTGATCATGAAAAAAATAATTGGTGTTTTTGGTGGCAGTTTTAATCCTCCCTGCATACATCACATTCAAATTATTGAATACATGAAACGATTTTTTGATGTATTGATTGTTGTGCCGTGTGGTTTGCGTTCAGATAAACCATCGGCAAATATTATTGCACCAGTACATCGCAAAAATATGTTAGAAATCGCATTATCAAACGTGGAGGGTGTTGAAGTTGATTATTATGATATTGATTATGACACATACACTCCAACATATCTTTTACAAAAGAGATATGAAGATAGGTTTTTGGATGGTGAAATTTGGCATATTGTAGGAGGTGACATAATTGAAGGTGGGCAAAATGGTGTCTCGGAGATTCAACGTGTATGGACAAGAGGTGATGAAATTTGGCAAAATCTTAATTTTTTGATTTTGCAACGACCTGGATATCATGTGTCTCGCAATGATTTGCCACCGCACTCGCGACTAGTTGGAATTTCTAATATTTTTGGTTCCGGGACTATGGCACGGGAGTGTATTGCAAAGGGACAAGCCACTGGACATCTTATCAATAATGATGTAATGTACTATATCACGTCTAATAATTTGTATAATATATGAATTTGTCTAGAAAGATAAAATTTTATCTTTCTAGACATAAGATTTTACAGAAATAGTGTATCAAAGCTTATGTTTGGATATATTATTTCCATTCTGATGTAAATGTCTATCAGAATGAAAATTAGTTTTTTAAAAATAAAATACAAGAGGTTGTAATCAATGGAATACGAAAACATATTTTTATGCATAAATGCGCTGATAGAATATTTGCAACATGTACAATCTCCAATTGTAATAACTGTTTCTGGTGGCAGTTGTAGTGGAAAAACTTATTTTTCTCAGCAACTATCTCAGGCATTATTACACAAAAACATAGCGTCAGTTGTTATATCATTAGATTCCTATTTTAAAGATATTGATGACAACACGTTGCCACGAGATCAAAATGGTCGACGTATATTTGATAGTATTGATTCATATCATGTAAAAGAGTTTATTGAAGATATAAATGCATTGTTGCGTGGAAATGTTGTATGCATTCCACAATACGATATGTGTCAAAATAAGCGAGTTGCGTATTGTAAAAAAGTGTGTCAACCAGCAAATATTATTATTGCAGAAGGTTTATTTGTGAGTACTATCTTGCAAAAACTTTCGTGTAATATGATTGATATTTTTTTGGATGTTAGTGTGGACACGCTTTTGCAACGACGTATTGAGCGGGATACACAAAAGTATGGAGTGTCAGCACAAGTTGTGCGAGAGCGTTTTGAATCAGATGTCATGTCCAAAAAAATTGAAAAGCAAAAGAATAATGCATATATTGTTGTGCACAATGATTAAGGAGGGGAAAACAATGCAAGAACTTGATGTTGTATGTGAACAAATAGAGTGTGCGCAACATCCAGAGGATATTTTTGGCGTTGAATCGAATAAGGTTCTTGTCAAGAATATTTTTCGGCAGTTGTCAAAGGTTGTGCATCCTGATAGGAATAATGGCGATGCACGGGCAAATAATGCTTTTGTAAAGCTCACTGAATATTATGAAGGAGCAATTAAAAAGTTAACCAATGGCACGTATGGAGATACATTGTCTGAAGAACAGACCAATGTCTCAGATAGTGATTCATTTACAATTCAAACCAGAAAGAATACATACACTATTACAAAAACACTTGCAGAAGGCGATTTGGGTGTTGTGTATGGTGGTCAGGCGATTGGAGATGAGTTCAATGGTCCGATTGCTGTCAAGGTTGTTGATGATAACGCGGATAATGATTTAATGCAAAATGAAATCAAAATTTTGCAATTATTTAAAAATAATCCCGCAAATCAGTTAAAACACCTTCCGGTACTTTTGGATCGTTTCAAGACCAGTGATGGACAACTTGGGACAATAATGGAGTACATTGATGGCTATGATTTGTATTCTATTCGTGAAGGTTTGCGATGGAAATATGGCATTGATCAAAAACATGTCGTGTGGATGATGAATCGCACACTTAGTGCAATCGGTTATGCACATAGTCAAGGTTGTGTGCATGGCAATATCGATCCATCACATATCATGATTCGACCAAGAGATCATAATGCATGGATTATTGATTGGTGTTATAGCGCTTTGAATCCGGCACAAACAGGTGATGGATTTAAAGTATTGAACGAGGAATTTAGCGCGCCGGAAGTTGCGCAGAAAAAACCACCATTGCCGGCATCAGATCTCTATTCCCTTGGGAAGACTATGATTTTTGCACTTGGTGGCGATGTAAAAACGAATGTAATGCCAGCATCTGTAGATATTGCCTTGCAAAGATTTCTCAAGTTTTTTGTACTTGAGAGTCCACGGCAACGTGCGCAAGATGCATGGGAGATGCATGCAATGCTGAATGATTTGGTTGTAGAGTTATGGGGTCCAAAAAAGTTTTTGGAGTTCCAAATATAACACTTGTTAACACACAATAATAGGAGGTTTTATCATGGGTGGTGGATTTTATGATGGTGATGTGGGTGTCAGGCAACGTTCAAGTGGAAGAGATAACTTTACGTATGCAGGATATGATGGTCCGGATGAAGATGTTGCGACTGCACGTCGCAGAGTTCATGATGATCTGAATATCAAAAATAAGATACGTGAATGTCGTGATACTGAAGAGCATCCACAAACAACCCCGATTGTTGTTGCGATGGATGTAACGCGGTCACGTGGAGATGATGCAAAAGTAATCTATGGTAAACTCCCGATGTTTATCGGGCAACTTATCATGAAAGGTTATGTTGATGATCCAGAGATTTGCTTTGCCGCTGTGGGAGATGCAACAAGTGGTGATAAAGCGCCAATCCAGGTAGCACAATTTGATGCTGATAATGTCCTGGACGAACACCTTGGCAAAATCTGGTTGGAAGAAGGTGGTGGCGGAACTGGTCAGGAGTCTTATGAACTCATGGCATATTATTTCGCCAGAAAGACAGATCTTGATTGTTGGAAGCGTGGCAAAAAAGGCTATCTCTTTTTCTTGGGAGATGAAGGATTTTATCCCGTTGTTTCCAAAAATCAGATTAAGGCTTACATTGGTGATGATGTCCCGTCTGATATTCCAACAGAACAGATTTTTCGAGAGTTACAAGAAAAATATCATGTCTTTTTTGTCTATCCGCAGAAGACGTGGGAAGAGAGAAAAGATGATATTGATGCGGAAATCAAGAAACGTCTTGATGAAGCAGGTGGACGATATGATGATGTCGATTTTCGTGCATCGTTGTTGTGGGATACGTATGATGATTTGGATTTGCACGTCATAGTTGAACCAGATTTTGGAACAGATGGCGTGGCAGAACATATCGCATATGATAACAAAGTATCTCGCAATGGACGCGGTGAATTGGATGTTGATCGCAATGCCGGTGGACGTGAAACGCGTAAACCTGTAGAAAACATCAGATGGGAACGGGGTAGTGCAGTAAAAGGCAGATACACTGTTTTTGCACGAAACTATGCTATTCATGACGAGGATAATTATCGTCAATTTCCCATAGAGTTTACCATTGAAGTGGAGATGAACGGTCAAATTCAAACATTTACCGACACGATTGGCAGAGAAACGGTTAGACGTGGAAGTGGTACTCCTCCAACAGGAAGTGATGTGGTTGTTGGAGTGTTTGATTTTGATCCAAACGAACGTCCATTGGAAGCGAATGCGTATTCCGGTTATGATGATCAAGTCATCAAAGCGCAGTGGGCTTCGGTTATTCCTGAAGAAAATATTCTCATCATTGATGATCCGCGTGCAGTTGTGGATGTGATGATGGGTGCACTGGCAATCTCTGAAGGCACTGAGCTTGATGAGTATATTGTGGATATGGCCGGACGTGGTCAGACACAAATTCGTCAAAACGATGCTCGGGGAGCGTTGGATAATTTGGCAAACACAACGGCGGTTGCCAAAGTTAATACAAATAACTTGCCTGCAAGAGGGTCCGGCAAAAAACGAAAGGGTAAAACCAGTCGTTTATAGTCGGATAAAAACAAATGGAGGAGTTGTGTATAGACACTGCTCCTCCATATTCATTTTAGAGTTTTGGGAGGTAAAGAGATGACAAAACTAATAGCAACAATTCCATCACCACATGTTACACAAATGTATAGAATAGCTATCAATCCATATGTAAATATGGTGCGATTCAATACTGGTGTGCGCACACCATATACTCCAAAAAATACATTGGAGCGTATAATTGATTGTTTGAATGAAAAGAAATTATGGATTGATTTGAAATGCAGACAATTACGTGTTGTAAAGTGGGCAGAACCAACCTATGGAGATATTGAACTCAATCATGAAGTTAGTGTTGATTTGCCTGCGACTATTGTATTCCGTGATGGGAGCAAATCTGAAATTCGTGAAATTGAAGGTGTAAAAATTTTTGTTGATCCACCGCCACAACATGCTGTTGGTGCGGGTCAGGCAATAAATATCATTGGGAACAATCTGCGTATAAAAGGATTTTTTACTGATGAGGATTGTGAATATATAGAGGTAGCCAAAGAATTGGGATTGCATGATTACATGTTGTCTTTTGTTCAAAGTCAAGATGATATCGATGCTTTGCGTACTCGTGATGAAAATGCACGAGTGATAGCAAAAATTGAGTCACTTACGGGATTGCAATTTGTGCAAAATGTTAATGCAAATCAAGATATTGTACTCATGGCTGCACGTGATGATTTGTACACTAATATTGGTGCGGATAAATGGAATATATTTAATGCACTGCGCACAATTATTGCAAAAGATCCAAATGCAATTGTTGCATCTCGTATTTTGACATCGTTTGTGTCCGGTGGAGAAGTTTCTATTGGTGACTTATCCGATTTGTATTTTATGTATAAATTTGGATATAGGACGTTTATGCTTAGTGATAGTTTGTGTTTTCGTGAAACCGCATTTAATCAAGCAATAGATGTATACAAACAATTTTTGCGATTGATTGAGAGGGAGGTGAATGTATAAATGACGCAAAAAGCATATGTTGTAGTTGGACTTGGGTTTGGCGATGAAGGTAAAGGTGCAACAGTTGACTACATAGCTAATTATGTGGGAGCAAGTGCAATCTGTAGGTTTAGTGGCGGTGCACAGGCTGCTCACAATGTTGTATTGGGTAATGGCACACATCATTGTTTTTCACAATTTGGTTCAGCTTCGCTCAGCATGCAGATTCCAACATTTCTATCTCATTACATGGCAATCGATCCTGTTGCATTTAGAAATGAATTAAATGTATTGCGAGGAAAGCTACAATGTAATTTTTTACAAAATGTAGCAATTGATCCAATGTGTTTAGTTACTACGCCATTTCATAAAATCATAAATCGTATGCGTGAATGTGCACGTGGTGATAAACGATTTGGAAGTTGTGGCATGGGAGTTGGAGAAACATTCTCTGATGGAAATATACTTGGCAAACAAGCGTTGCGAATTGGAGATCTCACAAATAAACAAATATCTTTGAGGAAATTACATTTTCTCAGAGATATCAAGATTGATATTGCTGAACAAATTATTGCACAGTGTCCAAATGATAAACAATTGCAAATATTATTCACACAATTAACACAGCGTGGTTATGTAGAAGATATTTGTGAAGAATTTTATTATTTTGCAACAAGTGATATTGTGAAAATAATGTCGGCAAATGATTTTTTCAATCAATGCGCGCGGTCAATTGTGTGTGAAGGATCGCAAGGGGTTTTGTTGGATGAAAAATATGGTTTTTATCCTCACATTACTCGCTCTAGGGTAACTAGTCACAACGCAGAATTATTATTGCATGATTATGACGTGGATGTTGTACGAGTCGGAGTTATGCGTGCGTATATGACACGGCATGGTGCCGGACCATTTGTGACGGAAAATTGTGAATTAGGAAAAATAATTCCTGATACACATAATGGTACAGGACAGTGGCAAGGCAATTTTCGTGTAGGATGGCTTGACCTTGTGGCTACTGACTACGCAATTTCATGCACACGCAATCTCGATTATATTTCTTTGACAAATCTTGATCGACTCTCTGGTATTGATGTTATAGATGTGTGCACATCTTATGAATATCATGGTGAGGTTTGTGAATTTTTTGATCAACTTTTTGAATATCATTGTGTTGATGGACGGATAATCATCGATGCTATCAAAAAGAATGAAAATATGTCAAAGGAAGTAAGTTGTTATCGTACAAAAGTGTTAAACAAGTGCACACCGATAATAACAGAGCATGTCGGTTGGCACGAGAAAATTTCGCACATACGAAATTTTGATGATTTGCCACAAGCAACAAGGCAATATGTTCAATTCATAGAGCATGAGTTGAATGTGCCAATAGGTATTGTGTCAGTTGGTCCGTGTGTTACAGATAAAATTTGTAGAAAAGTGTGTTAAACAAGCACTGGTTTTAAATAAAACCAGTGCTTGATTTTTTTGTTATTTTGTGATAATATCTAAAGTCGACTTTGTAAAAAGTTTTTGGTCATTTAACAATAATATAAATAAGACAAGGAGAAAAAAATGAATGGAAACATTGCTTTTACTGGTGAGATTTCACGAGAATCAATTGAAAACCTTATATGTAATTTAAAAAGTGAAATTGGTAGACAACGTGTATGGATAGATTCACCAGGAGGGACTTTTGAATTTTTTTCCATATTAGGACCGTCATTGCGTCGATTTGGGTTTACCGGTGTTGCTAAGAATATTCATTCGGCAGCTATCGCATTATATTTACTTAGCAATAAACGGTACGCACTTCCTGATGCAACTTTTTTCTTTCATGAAGTAAGAGCAATTATTGGGAATAATGCAATTACAGTTTGCGATTTGGAAGATGCATTGTCTTTTGAACAAAAAGAATTAAAAGGTAAGAGTCGTGAAGTTGTTGAAGAAATGCGTCGCAGTTTAGCAAATGCACAAAACTGGTTACTTTCATTTTTATGTGAACAATCCAGGGTATCACGATCAGTATTTTTGGATTTGATGAGATCGGAAGTAACGTTGTCTGCAAGGGAAGCTCTAAATTATGGTATTGTGCAAAAAATAGTAACAGAAGATGAACTTCATATGATATAAATGATAAGGAGTAATAAATATGAATACACGTTATGAATTAAGTCATTAAGTGCGTGTTGAAATGGCCATGTATTTAATTATGGCTATGGCTATGTCGATGAGTTTTTACTTCATGAGTCACGGGCATTATTCTATATTGTCGGAGTATGCGCTGTATCCACGAAATATTACGCAGCTTTTTGTTTTGCGGAAGCGGGATTTTTGTTCGTTTCTGCACTTATTGAACGCACGTGGTGGTCGTTGTTTGTATCTATCACATCACTATCTCTATACGGATTTACTGTATGGAATGGTACGTTCAATGCACAAGTTGGTGTATCTGCGCGCGGTCATTTTTTGGGATTTGTGAGTGAAATGATTGTTGCATGGATTATCTATATGATAATCAAGCGACAAAAAGAAAGAGGTGTTCGCTCACGGTTAAAAGAAAGAAAATGATTTGTAATTTTTGTAAGAGTAAGGAGGGCATTGCTATGAATAATAGTGGTATCAAACGGATTAAAGATGGTGTGCAAGTTGAATTTAATGGTTCAAAAAAAATATTTACGCATAAACCAATTTTTTTTCCGAACCAATACAAACAAGCAAAAGAGACATATCTTGTCGGTAATGATGTTATTGTTATCGGCATGAATGGTTATAGTTTGTTAACTGATCAAACGTGTCGTGAGTGGGGCGTTCGTCCTGGTGCATACGAAGCTGCATGTGAGAGGTTATTGCGTGATATTATTTCGCATTTGTGGGAGGTTTTTCCTGGTGTAGATATTCGCTTGGTGCATGGTGCATCAAATATGGGTATTGACAATGTTATTATGCGAGTTGCCGGTAATGATGGATTAAATATTACACAGCTTGGACACAGTTGTCCGGAATTCATGATGTATGTTGAAGATGATGATGTGCCTGTGTATGTTGCTAAAAACAAAGAAGCGTATGCAGATGCATTTATTAATTCACTCGACATTTTAATTGCTGCTAACGGAAGAGCGCATGCTTTTGTGCACGATATAGATGCGGCTTTTAAGAAGCTGAAGTATGTTATTCCAGTAAATATTTTGAAAGCCATCTCTACAAATGGCGGGCCACCGGCAATGGATAGAGATGGGAACATAGAAGATGCTGTAGCAGCGTTTGAAGAACGTGTTTTCATGGTTTCTGCTCAATTAGGACAAACGCCAAAACAATCGTGGCAACATATTAACACTACGATTCGTAATACAATGGAAGAAATTGTGAGATCACAGATTTCTCCACGGAGAGCTTTTGGACTTTAAAAAAAATACAAGCACCAACTTTATATAAAATTGGTGCTTGATTTTTTTGTTGCCTTATTGTATGATGCTTAGTTAACTTTTAATTTTTTATAAATGTTATTTAAAAATAGAGGACACACATTGATATTAAGAGGGGGATATAATGGAAGAATCAGTTGAAGTAGTTGATTTGGCAAAAACCGCAGAGGAAGCAGCGACAAAATCAGTCAGTAAAATGAATGATAAAGTGGCTGAGGCAGTACAAACTAGTTGGACATGGGATATTTTTGGTGTTCCGCTGTGGGAAGTGGCTATTATTTTTCTTATCAGCGCATTGGTATATAATATATTTTTACATCGCTTTTTTTGTAATCTTTACACTAAAAAGCAACGTAAATTTGTATCAAAATATCATGCAACAGTTTATTATGTTATTGTTGGTATAGTATTGGGCTTAGTTTCTTATCTGATTGCAAGATATTCTGCATTTCAAGTGGAGACACTTGTCAGTGTGTTGATGATGTTTGTCATGTGGACAATTGCAAAATATTTACAAAAATTTTTGGATAAATATTTTGTTGTGTGGTCACAAAAAAGATTTGGCAAGAGAGCGGTAACACACACAGGTGTTAAATCTCTTATAAAAATTGTTATATTAATGACTGCACTTGTATTTACATTTATTGTTTTGCGTATTGGTATGATGAATTTTTTGGACATACCAATCCCAAAATATTTTGTGGCTTTTGTTATCGTGCCATTTTTGTTCAAAGTTAATGCTTTGTCCTATTTTTCAGTTATTGGTACGGGCTTTATTATTGGGGATTTTATTCAAGTAGGACTTGATTCTGATGCTGTGTCTGGTACATGCATTCGGGTAAGTCTTTCGGGTGTAATATTGGAGATGCGTAATGGTGAGCGTATCTCGTTGCCACTTAGTTATGTGGCAAAGTCCGTTGTTATCAATAAGTCCACAATGCGTTCTTATCCATCAGATAGAACGTATTATCTGCAGGTAGGTTTAAATAAGGAAAAAATGCGTGTGTGTGAACAATCGGTAAGAAAAATTATCAGTAAGCGCCAAGAATGTAAACTAATACAATGTGTTTACATAGGTGTACAATATCGACATGAACTCAGAGTCGTGTTTGATGTTGAGGCTAATAAATTGTCCGATGCACAGCAAATTATGAATGACGTGCACGCGGACATTGCCGATTCATGCAATGAGTATTTTGCAACGGCAAATATTATAGACAAGTAATTTTTGTCAAAGTGTTTTGATCATATGATCAAAACACTTTTTTATTGACAAAATATTATCTGTGTGCTACATTGTCAAGTCGTGACAATAAGGTCGCGATCTTGTAATTTAAAAATTCATAAAATTTTGGAGGTAAGTTATGACTGAAGCAACTGTTGCCACAACACAGATTGAAGAGGTGGTTGAACAAGAGATCAATCTGGAGGATGCTGTTGTGCAAGATGCTACGGATATTAGCGTTCTGCACGATAAGCTGAAAGCAATCCAGAGCAATTCGCTCAGGAAACTTTTGGAAAAACAGAATGAAATCCTTGAGAGAATCGCCGGACTGGCGGAGCTTCCCGATATGATGGAAGCAGAGCGCCAGCGTGCCATTCTTGAAGCAGATTTAAAATCAGTACGTGCTGAGTATGCCAAGAGAAGTGAGCAGACTGGTGTATTGGTAAACGAACTTTTTGCCATGTACGATGAACTTGGCATGAAGTATAACGTGATCCGTGAGGACACAGAAGAAGATAAAGCCAAGCGTCAGTCTGCCAAAGATGCTATTGTGAATGCCACAAAGCATATCGGCGAACTTGAGGCAAAAATTGAAGAAGCTAAGCGAGATCAAAAAGATGCAGAAAACGCTTGGTTTCCATTTGGCAAAAAAGCAAAAATTGCAAAAGCAAAAGCTAATGTGGAATCACTGGAAAGAGCTTTAGTCAAGGCCAAAGAAAAACTTCAAGAAGCTCAAGACAACCTTGCCGTTGTTGAAGAACAGATCGAAGTTGATAAGGCTGACAGAATTCGCAAAGCAAGTATTTCCGAAAATATCGCGTTAATTCGTGAGTTTACAGAGCAGACCGTACGTTTGTACGAACAAGAGATTGAGAATACTGAAATTCTTGTCGATCGTACTGAAACTGCGCTCAGTTCTGCATTGACCAAAAAACGTGAAGTTGCACGTAAACTTGATGCGTTGCGTGATGAAATGAAAACGCTGGAGCGTGATTTGGTACGGGAACAGAATGCGCTCGATGAGATACCGGATCAGGGCTCCAGTGAATATGCGGAACAGCAGAAGATTGTTACCGATATGGAACTCAAAATGACCGAAATGAAAGGTGAAGAGCTCAAACTCAACACCTCTCATATGGCTATGACACAGGCGGTAGAAGCAAACAAATCTTCACTTGCAGGTATGAAAGTACAGAAAGATACTGCAGAGGTTTTTGTAATCAAGCTCACTGCAGCGGAAAAAACTGCCGATATACTTGGTCAAAACATCGAACAAATGCAGAGAAATACTGACCAAGAAACGTCTGCAGATACTCTGGATCGGGTGGGTGACAAAGTAATTGCCACAACGGTTGTGATGGGTATTGAGGCGGAAGCCGCAAGTGCTGACATCCGTAACAAGGCGATTGAACGGCATGATGAACTGATGAAGCAGATTCATGCTGCTCGTAGCACCGGTGACGAGGCAATGGCAGTACATGCCGCCAGGTACTTGGAGCTGGATGCAAAAATTCGAGAGGGCTATAAAGCTCGAGGTATTGATCTTGATATGAGTCATCTCGCCGCCGCCGCTGAGTCTTTTTCAAAAAAACCTATCGCAGAAGAAGCGAGAGGAAAAGATGAAGTAGTTTATTGATTGAGTTAGGGTGGCATTGTACGTGTACAGTGCCACCTTTTTATCTAAATCATCATGTAGAGAGGATTAAGATGAAACAATTAGAAGATTTCTCCAAACAATGGAGAGCATTGCAGATGTATGTTGCATGTATGCAGAATGTAATTGAAATATGGAGAAAATTCTTTTTGGAATCCTTTCAATCAGATTATTTTTCTCAATCGCATTTGCAAGCATTTTTGAATCGCATCGATGTTTCTATTGGTGTATTATTAAATAGATATGCATTTGACACACTAAATGCACTACATGTGAATGTAAACGCTTCTGGTTTTCCGCAAGCATATGACGTGCGTCTTTCTTCTACTCAGTATTACAAACTTATCAATGGTGAGGAAAGAGTTGTTGATGTAGAAGGTTTGAAAAAAGAATACATAGATTATATAGTTGCTCACAAAAAAATTAATTATTCTTTTTTGGAACGCATAGCTAAAGCGCAAGTACAAGCTATACTACTTAATAATAATCCATTGGAAGTGTTTAAAATAACTGATATTTCTAAAATGGATGCACTCAATGGTTCAAATGCATATTTATGTGTGTGGGAAAGATTTGATTCTCGAAATATTCCTTCCATTTATGCAATGATCGTTGAGTATAGTGGTGAATTGATAGATCCTGGTAAATTAAAGGATTTTGCGCTTGTGCTGAGAGAAGAAACCAACTATATGCCAAAACTAGATCGTTTGGGCAATAGTATTGATTATGCATTTGCAAATGTACATCCTAAGTGGATTGGTCGACTTATTCTTGGTCCAGTATTTATTTCTGGAGTCACACAAGCTGAGCATCTTTTGCAAAAAACATTGGACAGAGCATATGATGGCGGGCAGTATATTGCCGCTTCACGTATTATTTTTGAATATGTTTTGTCATCTGGTCAAAAGCCTATGCAAGCATTATTTGATCCTCAGGGGAATAGACATAAGGTCTTGCAGGAATGGGGTGTACGCAGTAGTGATCAGGAATGTTACAATCGTGGTGTTTCACATGTTGAAAAATTTTTGTTTGCACCACATGATATCGTGCAAATGCTAGATGAAGATTACCGAAAAGAAATCGGTCACAAAATTGTAGGAGGTTAATAATGGAACAAACAATGTCTAGTGTGCCAATTACTGAAAAAGATTTGCGTGACTACTTAAAAGAAGCGCAGACCTTTATTGAGTCAGCAAGATGGAGAGTTGCCATAGCACAGGGTAATGGGTCATATGTTGTGAGTGGTCAGACACAGGTAAAGGAAGTTAGTTTGACCAAACTTGTGCAAACCATTGATTCAGAAGATGAGCTATACACAACAACAGAACTGCACGTTTTGCGTGCTGTCAGACGTGGCATTCAAATCGGTTATCATATTGAAAAAGATTATCGCAAACGTAGTGGTGTTTATAATATCGACAGTACAGTCGATTTGCACGATGATCAATTGAAAGAATTTAATGAAAAAACGCAGACTGCGGCAGCTATTGTGCAGTTTGTGGCGATGCGTTATGTGTTGTTTGAATTGAATAACCTTATTTCAAATAATACATTTACAAAAACACTGTCAGTGTCGGTTGATGAGGTAAATGCTTCTCAACCAACGCGCTCACTGCAATGCATGATGTATTATCTGGGCAAAAATGTAGAGCAAAGCATGGATGGTTCAGATGATAAACTTGTTGCGATTGTTTACCGTTATGCTGAGAAACTTCAGCAAGAGATTTTGAATCGGGCCGGTTCGCTTAAGTATGTTGAGTTTTTTGCTGATGTCACGTATCAGCTGGAAGAAAGTGATTTTGTAATCTCCGGATTTGCATTGGTAGATTTGGCAAATGCCACAAGTGTCGAATTCAATCGGCTTAAGTTTTCTCAAATTGTTGGTAACAGAGATGCAAAACACTTTATGCGAATGGACGTAAAACGTCGAGTCTGTTATGACTTTACAGAGCAAAAAAATCCATTTCTGGAGCTTGGTGGAGTATCCCCGGTTGTTATGGGGTATGGTAAACCAGGCACTGGTAAGAGTATGTTAATTGCAGCATATGCAACAATGCTACATGATTTATGTGAGCATTTGGATATTCCGTTTTTCTTTCACCCTTTACCTGATAATATTGTAGATTCTTTTCAGGGTAATTCGGCAAAAAATATGCTCAATTGGATGATGCCTTTACAAGACCCAACACGTCTTACATGGGCACCGATTGATGATGCTGAAAATATTTTGGAAAATCGATTGCATCAGGGCGTGAGTGAGGGTGTGAAGGCAGCTATTGGTGTATTCCTTCGTTACACGGAAGGAGCGTACGCGATAAATCGTGGCAATAGTATAATAGGGATTTTCACAAATCTTCCTGAGAATATTGATCCAGCAGTTCTTTCACGTATTCAATCCAGATTTTCAATTGATGGTGCTGAAAGTCGAGAAGATTTTCTGGATCAAGACCAACTGTGGTGGTCCAAACTTGAAAAATCTGAGCCTGGATTTGTGAACATGAAAGATCCAGATGGCTATGAGTATCAATCAACACAGGGAGAATTGGATAGCCTTGCTGAGATTAGTGAGGACTATAATCACCCGTCAGAGCCAAAGATTCGAGAGGCGTTTTATTCAGTGACCGATGATCATGATTTAAACAGTCATGAATTTTTTGCTCGATATTTTATGGCAGTGATGAAGTTATTTCCACTTTTTTCATCAAGAGATGTGAGAAATATCCAGTCCGCAGTAAATATGCGGATTATGGATTTTGATCTTCCTGATGAATGGTTTGAAAGTCCGGATGCTTTTGTCAGCAAGGACTACAAAACTAAGATGGAAATGATTCTAGAACTGCGCAAAGCCAACATGAAAGGCTTGAGTTTTGCAGAAATCCGATTACAGGAAACAAATCGATATCTGGATAATGTAGCCAGGATTGCTGATGCAGAATTTAAACGTGCCGTTGAAGAAGGTGTAAAACGGCAACGTATTCAGCAATCTGTTATGCAGGCTATAGACGTACAACGATAACTATTATATACACGAGGAAAAGGTAATCTTTTCCTCGTTTTTTTACTTTACAAAAAGTTGTTTGTAGTGTATAGTTACGTGTTGGCAGTACTGTGTCGACATAATTAAAAAAATAGCACTTTAACATAGAAAAAAAGGGGATGTAGTCATGAAACAAAATGATTTAAAGATTATGGGACTGTATGGTGATGGTCTTATTTCTATTGATGAGCCGGAATTGGTGCGTCGTTATAATGAGTGTCTTAGAGATATTGGACTTTCTATAACTCGTAAACGTAAATTTCATGTTGACTGCATGGGTTGGAGTCCGGAGTTAGCGGATATTTTTGGAGAATATTATTTATGCAAAGGTGAAGCAAATCCCTTTGCAATTATTATTACTCCAAAGCAACGTCATGCTCCGATTTATCGTCCGTCGCATTCGTTTGATTGGACACTGATGAAAAATTGGTTTGATACAAATCTTGCTCAGATTACTGAAGTCACAAAATATTCTGGCATTTGGCTCGATATTGATCAAGAAGTAGAGTCATATCAAGAGCCAACAGATTTACTCATGGTTGATGATGTTATCGTAAGAGCAAAAACACCGTCAAACTTTATGAGAAAGGTCAAATCACAAAATCAATTGATAGAAAATTTTATGCAGAAAACAGATGTCTTTGCTCTAGCTAGTATTGGCGAAGAAATTGTTGAGTCTGCCAAGGAAATTGGAGACATGCGAAACAAACAGGCAGTTATTGATAATTTTCATTTTACTGATATTTGCACGTTTTATACACGTGCCTTTGGTGGGACATTTGTATTTTGTAGAGCACATTCAGTCAGTAATGGTGATGAGTATTATGTGCTCAACAAAAATACTGCCAAAAGAGCTCAAGGAGTAAATTCAGTTATTGACAGAAGAATTTTGTCGAAACTGGAAGAAATGGGACTTATCAGTTATGATTTGGAGTGGTGGAAAAGTCAGTTCTATCGTTTGAAAATCATTAGGGATTCGTTCCTGTTTGATGTTTTGGATGATGTTTTTCCTGATATGAACTTTTTGGAGCTTAATACCGCACGTCAAAAAGGTATCATACAACAGATAACTGAGCTATTACCTGTGGAGTATTTTGAACTCAAGCGTATAATTCATATGCTTGAGAAAGATAAAACTCCGGCGAATATTAGTCACAGGATTTTGCCTTTTTTCGCTCATCCGTCTGTTAACGTTGAATGCTCTGCGGCAGAAGTAATCTGGCATGCGCTTGCGCTTGTCTGTGACAAAAGGCAAGTCGTGAGACTCTTTCGTCAGGATAAAGATGAATTCTATGCAGTCTATGAAAATTGGAAAACGCCAAAGAGAACATGGGCAATTTCTGTCGTAACAAAATATTATCAGCATCGCATGATGATAAATACTTGATTTATTGCGAGATTGATGTTACGATATAATACTTTGTAGATTTTGCAAAGTTGTTAATTTAACAATTTTATAAGGAGGCATGTTATGAAGATATTGTTGGGGGCATTGTTGGCATCAAGTGGTTTTTTGCTTGTGCCGGCAGTACATCAGTTTGTCGCCGATAAATTGGGTATCAAAAAACAAAGATTGGCATTTTTTGGTGTAGCTGCAATCATTTTTCTATTTTTTTGCATATTGCCATTTCGGGCACAATATGTTTTGGGATTGATATTTATTTGTATTGGTGCAATTGTGAAGTGGATTGTTCCACGACACAAAAAAACACGCCAATATATTTCCAGTATATTGTTCAACGGCGCTGATATTGCCGATGAAAATGCACCATATGCAAAAGTGGTGCAATTGTTTGGGCTGCCACTTATTGCCTTAGGGCTTTGGGTAATTGCACCTGTGACAACAATTGTGCTTGATTTTGCAGCTGTAGCTGGTGCATTTTGGTACTGGCGAAAAGCTGCAAATAAGGCAGAACAAAAAATAGAGAAACAACAGTCCGTTGACATCATGTCAACAGACACAACAACAATCTAATGGAGGTATGTTATGGGAGTATTTAGGATGGGACTGTTCAATCAGTTTACGGGATTTGATTTTCTCTTTACCCTGGTTGGACTCGGTTTCTGGGTCAGTTATCTGATTTGGAAAGAGCGAGCCATTATTTTCGTCTTGGGGGAAAAATGGAAAAAATCAAATTTTCGCAACTTTCTGGCCAAAGCATTATTTCGTGGCTGGATGTTTTTTGGAGGATTGGTCTTGGGTGTATTCCCGGACATGTTCTGGGTGGGAGCATGGAAGACCGTACTCCTGCTCATTGTGCTTTTTGTGATTTACACAAAAAGCGGCGGTAAGAAAAAAGAAGAAAAAGAAGAAAAAACGGAAGCAGAGACAGGAGACGCAACTGCGTAACCTCCTTTCCTGTGCCGGAGCTACTTGATAAAAGTAATTATCAGGTAGCTTTTTTATTTAGGATGTTGATTTTTTTGAATGTTAATATTGAAAGGAAATTTCGAAAAGTCATTGACAAAAATCGATAAGCAAGGTAGACTACTATGTTGTTCAAAATTGAACATGTTCATTACCAATTTATATTAAAGGTCAGAACTTAAGGAGGCGACCATGACAGAAGAAAAAAGGGATATTATTAACAAGTGGATTCTGGCAAGCTTTAAAGCAATATCGAGCATATTTGTAGCGCTTTATATTGTTTCAAAAGCATCTGTTGTACAGTATGTTGAATTTGTGCAAAAGGTTGTTGATGGTAGGAGATTTGTTCTTACCAAAATGATTGCGTGGACCTTAATGATTTTTGTTCCGTTTGCAGCCTTGTTGGCTCCGGTTGGTTTTTGTGTAATTGTGGCAATATTGCTTATCGGTATTGACCAAATTACATATCCTGTAAATACTGTAAATAAACAATTACTTGATGAGTCAAATCATGAATTGTCTATTGATGAACAGGGTGCAATACTTTTTGCCGCTGCACATGCTCAGATGGACCGTGAATTGAATTCTACATTTGGATGGTGTCCAAATGATTTGCCGGTATTGCCCACAGCTTTTTTGGATAATCGCTGCAATAGGCAATTGGGCGTGCATTATGCGACACGTGAGATGATTACGATTCTCTCAGAACGCATTACCAAGTTTGGCTTAGGTGATGAGGAGAATCGTTATACCATGGAAGCACGGCAAAAAATGTCGTATGGTCCGGATGAGTGGGGTTGGTATAATATGTCAAATTCAGAAAAATATTTTGTTTCAGCTTCTGAATTATTGAATAAATATGAATCTGAAGCTCGTAAATCTGCAAGCGATGCGCTTGCAAATATCAAATCAGATGATTTATTTATTATTCTTACTCAAATCAAAGACAAGGTCTTGGGAGAGCCCTATGGACGACTTACGGCAAGAAGTTCAAAAGTCGCATGGGGTGAATTGGATGATGTTGTATATTATGCACAGGGAGCTGCTATTGTAGCAAGAGATATGCTTGTTGCCTTGCGCTCTACGGATCCTGGAGGAGAGTTAGCACATGGTGGTATGAATAATCTGGATGCAGCAATCGATTCCCTTGATGCAGTAGTTCATTTTAATCCATATTGGGTTATGCGAGGAGATGGAGATTCGCTTTTCGCAGATCATCGGTCCAAAGTTTCTCGATACTATTCAGAAGCGTTTCGACGTATCGAGGATTTGGTCGAGTCTGTAAAAATATAATGCCTCAATATCGTGACTTGAGGTTTCAAGTCACGATTTTATCTTTAGTGATTTAAGGGAGAACATAATGGAATTGGAACATGAGAAGTTGACACAGCAGGAAGCTGCCGATAAATTGAAAGTTCGTATCAATGGGCAACCATGGAGGGCGACACGAGTTAGAATTGTTCGGCGTAAGGAAGGCGATCGTACTCAGTGGGTGCACATGATTATCGTTGATCAAAATGGGATGCAGTTGGAATATTTTATGGAGCGTTTGACCATGATATTTGCATGGAAAGCACTTTATGAAAATCGATTAACTCAAAAAGAGATTGATGATCTCACAATAGAACTCAACGGCAGTCGTTGTAAAGCTATTGAAGTTACATCTGTTGATGAGGGTGATGAGACTTGGATTGAAATGGAAATTGAATGCTTGGATGGCATGAAACAAAAAATTTCCATCGAGATGCAAAGCATGATAAATGCTTATTATGCCCTTAGAACTGGTGTAGAAGATATGTTTGAAGTTGGTCTTGAAATTTTAACAAAAACAATTTTGGATATGTAAAGGAGAAAAGCCATGAAAAAGAAAATCGTAATCGGAATCATAGTGGTAATCGTTATATCGCTTGGTGGATTATATTTTTTCTACGGACTCGGTCGGACTCCATCGAGAATGTTAGGAAAAAGTTATAGGCAAGTTATAACTATTCCTGGTAAATTTATTGACATTAGTTCTTATAAACTTGATGGTAGTACAATAAAGGATATAACGTTTATGGCAGACGATGGATTTCCATATACGCAGGAATTCAAGGATTTTTCTTTGTTAAATGGAACTATTCGATGGGTGCCTTATGGGACTGGCTCAGATTTTATTCGTAGTCGTGTATTATCACGATGGACGGGAGGCGTTGTAAATCTTGAACTTCCTGAAGATTTTCAAGAGATGCTGGGTGTTAAAGTAGGGCTTTCTACGTCGGATGAGCGTGTGAAGAATCTTGTATATCGAACAAAGGATGGGCGTATCCTTTATAAGGAATATCGTGACGGTATTATTGATCGTCACATGGAAGGATGGTTGGAGATTAAAGAAAACGATAGTGCAAGTAAGTAATCTGTTGGCGCTATTATTATAGATGGAGTGATAAAAGGTTTTTTATCACTCCACTCAATATTTATCCAATGCGTGTTGACAAGTTTTCAACTGTGTGTTACGATTTACTATCAAATAAAAATATAAGGATAATATAAAACTTTCTAGAGCAGTATGTGCAAATACTATTTTTGTGCACATTGCTCTGGAATATTTTTTGTCCAGAGAGGAAATAGGTATTAGTTTTATTAACAATTTATAATTAGGAGGTTATTTTGTGAGTATACTGGATCAGTTAAGAAAGGCAAAGGATATGGCAGCTGAAGCAGCAGAGTCTGTGCAAAATACTGCACAGGACGCTGTTGATGTTGTTAAGAAGAAAATCGGCGAAGGAGATTCAATGTTCCTGGTCGAGACATTTAAAAATCCAGAAGAGCTTTCTCTCAGACTCAACGCACTTCTGGGCGTCATGTCCGAGGTAAATGTTCGTGGAATGACAACAACACAAGATAATGACCTCGTTGTCATTATTCGTGTTGTGAAAAATGTTGACTAGCTGTAATTCTTTTGTGGATCAAATGGTTTGATTCACATATTTTTCATTAAAATTATTTTATATTTTAGGAGGCAGTAAAATGAAAGAAATTATGGGAAGCGTTATTGTCTTGTGTGCAGTTTGTCTCATGCTGAGTGCATGTGGCAAAGAAGAAGAAAAAAAAGTTTCATTTGAAACGCTGGAAACCGCACGATTGCAGGCGAATGAAAATGCCACGTATAATGCACGCAAGTGGCGTACTGACAATGCACCCAATCTCAAAATTAAGTCGAGAGGCGACAGCACTCAAGACTCTTTGTGTCCTCAAGGAGATGGGTGGGCATCAATTGATCTCGTAACAGAAAATGGTGTGACAAAAATAGAACTGAAATGCTCAACTTATTCCGCAGCCATCGGATGCGTAGAAAAAAAAGACTTCCTCAAGAGGAGGTATGCAAAACAGGAAGGGCGTTGTAATGATGAGGTGCCATTTCCACTTCCGAAGGTTGTAGAATAATTTTGATGCATGTCCCGACGAAACGAATAATCGTTTCGTCGGTTTTTTATTTTGTTATTTGGCACAAAACAGACTATAGAAAAGTATCTAATAGTCTGTTTTTTATTTGGTAAAATATTTGCTTATTTTATGTTTTTTGTGTTATCCACAGGTTTACTTAGTGTAGACTTGACACGATTTGAAAGGTGTGCTATATTCTAAATACTAGTGTAAGAAGTACACTAAGTAAATAAAGAATAGTGTTCTTTCAAATCAGGTTAATGATATAAACATTACAACTA
>JALVPE010000069.1 GCA_027031945.1 Candidatus Moraniibacteriota bacterium | reverse complement strand
ACGTACTTTAATTTGCGTTCGATCTCTCAACTTTAATCCTTCACTAATAATATCTCTTACAAATTTCATTTGTTCATTCAATTCTGTATCAATATATTTTTGATTACCTTCTGGAAAATCTTTCAAATGTACAGACTCTTCACTTGTTAAATTCTTATAAATTTCATCAGCTAAAAATGGAGCAAATGGCGCAATTGTTTTTGACAACTCTATCAATACGTAGTGCAAAGTTGCATAAGCTTCATTTTTATCATCATCATCTTCACTCTTCCAAAATCTCTTTCTGCTACGACGAATATACCAATTAGACAAATTATCAATAAACGGTGCAAATTTTCTTGTTGCTTGCATTAAATGATAACTTTCCATTTCTTCATTTATATCCATGATTAATTGATGCAACTCAGAAATAAGCCACTTATCCAAAAGATTATTTACTTTTGGTACGTCTTTATAATTTGTTTTCCACCCATCAACATTGGCATACATCACAAAAAAACTGTAACTTTGCCACAACATTCGGAAAGTTCCTCGAGCAATTTCCGCCAAATCTTTTTCACTGAAATTTAAATCATTAGCGTTAACCACCGGCGATTGCATCAAATAAAATCGTAAAGGATCAGCCCCATACTTGTGCACCATATCCATCGGGTCTGGGTAATTTTTTAATTTCTTAGACATTTTTTGTCCGTCTTCCGCCAAAACAATTCCATTAACAATCACATTTTTAAAAGCTTTCTTATCAAAAATTCCTCCGGCGATAACATGCAAATAATAAAACCAAGCTCGTGTCTGATCAATCCCCTCGGCAATAAAATCAGCCGGAAAACTTTTCTCAAATGATTTCTTGTTGTCAAAAGGATAATGGGCTTGACCGTAAGGCATAGAGCCACTATCAAACCAAGTATCCAAAACATCCGGTACTCGTTTCATTGTCCCCTCACATTGTTCACACTTAAAAGTAACTTTATCTACAACGTGTTTGTGCAGGTCTATTAACTTATAATCAGTCTTAATAGGAGTGGCTTTTTCCGGGTAGGGTTCTTTTCTTACTTGTCTAAGACCATCAAGCATATTTTTACCTGTCAACAATGCTTTTAATGCTATTAAAGTATCACCATGAGAAACTATTAAGACATTTTTGTTATAATATTTTGTTAATAAGTGATTATAGAAATCACGAACTCTATCAAAAAGACTTTCCCAGCTATCACCATTTGGAAATTTAGTACCATCTTTGAAGTTTACCCAATCATTTAAAAAGTCTTTTATGTCTTCTTGTTTTTTATCATTATAATCTCCCATGTCCACATCCCTTAATCGTTCATCAAAAACAATTTTAACACCAATCTCTTTGGCCACAAGTTCACTTGTTTGTTTTGCTCGATCTAAGTCAGAAGAAATAATCAAGTCAATTTTTTTATCCTTTAATTGTTCGCCGGCATTTTTAGCTGATTCAATGCCCTTGTCAGTTAGTAAATACCCATCGTTTATTCTTCCGGATAGAATTTTTTTAACATTATGTTCAGCTTCGCCGTGACGCATCATAAAAAAAGAACCAAGTTTATCTTCAACTTCCTGAGTAGATCCAAAAACTTTTTTCTCACCACATTTATCACAAACCCAAATCGGCATTACGCTTGCCCAAAATCTTTGCCGAGAAATTGACCAATCCCGCGCGCCTTCCAGCCAATTACCAAAACGACCTTCCTTAATATGTTTTGGCGTCCAATTGATATCCTTAGCATTTTCCAAAAGTTGCTCTTTAATTTTAGTTACTGCCACGAACCAACTACCCGTCGCATAATTAATCAACGGCGTGTCGCAACGCCAACAGTGAGGATAGCTATGCTCATATTTTTCTTTATCAAACAACAATCCTTTACTGGCTAGATATTTAATCACTTCCACATCGGTTGTTTGCGGATTATCAATCGGTTTTACATTTAGTCCGCCGATGGCTTCCACTTTTTCATCTACTACTCCGTTCATTGCCACATGTTGCACAAAAGGAAGATTTTTTTCTTTACCCAAATTCATATCATCTTCCCCAAACGCCGGCGCAATGTGCACCTCCCCCGTTCCTTCGTCGGTGGTTACAAAATCAGCGTCATAAACCTGCCACCCATTTTCCCGATTTTCTAGATTTTCATCATTGGCATAAATATTCCACAACGGTTCATATTTTAAGTCAACCAAATTTTTACCTTCAATTAAATGATTTTCTGTCCAAGTAAATTTTGTTTCTGTGTTATCGTTGTGGACTATTTTATGTGTGTGATTATCAAAAGTGCCTTCAAAAATATTTTCGAACAATGCATTAGCCACTATATATTTAGTTCCACTTTTTACCTTAAATTTTGGATTTGTGGAATATTCAATCTCAACAATTCTATATAGTAAATTAGTATTTATAGCCAATGCCACATTACCAGGTAATGTCCATGGTGTTGTGGTCCATGCCAAAATAAAAGTTTTATTATCAACCTTTACACTTTTATATGTGGGCGAAAAAGCATCCTTGTTATTATTTGATCTCAAACTATTTTCTGAACATAACACTGTTTGTCCCCCCTTTAACTTAAACTTAACAATTACACTTAAATCTTTCACATCCTTGTATCCCTCGCTTACTTCCGATTGGGAAAGGGTGGTTTCACAGCGGGGGCAGATGTGCATGGAGCGATAGTTGTAATAAATCAAATCTTTATCCCATAACTGTTTAAAAGTCCACCAAACACTTTCCATAAAATCTCGGTCCATGGTTCGATAAGCGTTTTTCATATCCGCCCAACGACCAAGCCGGGGAATAATTTTTTCCCACTCTCCGGCGTATTCCAATACTTTAGAGCGACAAAGCTCATTAAATTTATCCACGCCCAGTTCCTCAATTTCTTTTTTGGTGCGACTACCCATTTCTTTTTCCACAATATTTTCAATCGGCAAACCGTGACAATCCCAACCCCATTTTCGGGGAATGTATTTTCCCTTCATTGTCCAATAACGAGGAATAACATCTTTCATCAATGAACCGACAATGTGTCCATAGTGTGGCAAACCGGTAGCAAAAGGCGGACCATCATAAAAGCTGTACAGATTACTATCATCATCGGTTTTTCTATTTTCAACCGATTTTTCAAAAATTTTATTTTCTTCCCAAAATTTTAAAATATTTTCTTCAACGTCTGGAAGTCTAGTTCTAGAATCAACTTCTTTAAAATGTGCATTTTTTCCTTTTGACATAACTTTATAATTTTAAGTTTTAAATCTAAAAAACTCCTTAAACAAAACCTGTTTAAGGACGCATCATATACGTGGTACCACCTTAATTTAATATTGACAACAAAATCAATATCCTTAATTTCAGCTATTACAGGCTTACCTGGTGCGTTCTAATCATCTGTTTTTATACAAACTTTCTTCGCACATCCTATTATCAACAAAAATAATTCCAGTGGTGATATCCACTGTCAAAGGATTTTGTGTTTTTCGTATCTATAGACTACATGAAAAATGTTTTTTATGCAACCACCTTTTTATAAATATCCAAAGTTTCCTTTGCAGTCTTTTTCCAATCAAAATCGTGAGCGCGTCTTAATCCTTTCTGCCGAAAATCATCACGTATATTCTCATCATTGGCAAATTCAATCATTGCTTGTGCAATTTCCTTTGTATCAATTGGATTAACTAATTTTGCAGCATCTCCGGCAATCTCTGGCGCTGATCCGGCATTAGTAACAATTGCCGGAGTTCCGGTTGCAAATGCTTCCAATATTGTTGTGCCAAATCCTTCGTATAGTGAGGGTAATACAAAAAATTCTGCATTTTTAAAAATTGGCACCAATTCATCACCAATAACATATCCACTAAACTTTACATCTCTTGCTAATTGCAAATCCTTCACCATATGTTTAATATCATTCGCGAGCCAGCCAGGTTTTCCTGCAATTAACATTTGGTAATCGCATAATTCACGTCTACTCTTTTTGACACGAGATTCTTTAAATATAGAAAATGCATGCAAAAGTCGAGTTATGTTTTTTGATGGCTCAATGGTTCCAAGAAAAAGAATATATTTTTTTGTAATACCAAATTTTTTTGATATATTTTTTCCATTACAAAATTTACTTTCAGCAAAAAATCTTTTATCCAATCCCGAATATACCACATCAATCATATTTGGTGCTTTATTGTAAATATTTATAACATCATTTGCTATCGTGTTGGATACAGCAATTATATGATTCGCCTTTTTTATCATGAACCGTTTAATTGTTTTAGCTTGTAATTGTGTAATTTTTTTATAATTCTCAGGTATTTTTAATACACCTAAATCATGAACCGTCAAAACTACACGACCACGATAAGTCACTGGTATTCTAACTTCTGTTGAAGTCACATGTAATATATCTAAATTTTCACGAGAAAGAACTGCCGAGGCTAATATTTCATTATATGCTCCCGGTAAATATTTTTTATAATCTGAAAATGGATAAAATACGATTTTCACATTTCTCCTTGTAAATTTACGTATATCTTTTTGCCGTACACTTGCATCAAAAAAGATCACATATTCATTCTCATTATCATTTTCAAGCAAATGACGAATAAGTTGATATGTATAATGTCCTACACCAATTAATTCACCTTTGTGTGGATTCAAAATTTTTCGTGCATCAATTCCTATACGCATTTCTTTAAATCAAAAATTACATTTGCTCTGGAGTATGAAAACCCAAAAGATTTGCACCATTTTTTATTACTTGTGCTACTGCAACTGTCACTGCCGTACGATACGCTGAAAGTTCTGGGTTATTTATATCAACAATTTTATTATTTGCATAATAAGTATTGTATGTATGCGCAAGTTCCAAAAGATAATTTGCTATATAGTGTGGTGCATATTCTTTTTCTGCTCGCTCTACGACATCTCCAAATTGTGCAAGAATTTTTTCAATGTCAACGCTTTGCTCACATACATTTTTAAATGATATTTCAATGTTATTTTCTTTTGCTTTTGTTTTCACAGATTGACATCTCGCATATGTATATTGTAAGTATGGTCCGGAATCTCCATCAAAAGATAATGCCATATCTGCGTCATATACAATGTTTTTACCGGCATGTTGCTTAAGAATACTAAATTTAATGCCTGCTACAGCAATTGCATTTATTGTATCTTCTACAACATTATTTTTAGCTCTCTCACTCATTTTTTCCATTGCAACCCTTCGTGCATCTTCAATAAGAGATTCTCCTGTTATCACATTGCCACTACGTGATGACATTTTACCGGATGCTAATTGCATCATACCATGAGGTACGTGCTTAATTTTCCCTACAAAATATGGATCAACAAGTTCCAATGCTTTTTGTACAACCTTAAAATATTCTTCCTGCTCAACTGCTGTTGTAATTATATACATATCTGATAGAGATCTTTTCTTTTTTAACATTGCAAGACCTAATTCTTTTGCTTCATATGTTGGCAAACCCTCCGCTGTTATAAATACGCGCTTATGTAAACCATATTTTTCTCCATCAAAAATAATAGCTCCTTCACTTTCCTCAAAAATATCACCTATATGTTCACGCACAATCTCCTCACCTATTTGCCATGTTTCACTCTCAAAATAATATTGATCAAATTTTGTACCAAGCATTTTATAAATTTCTTCAAAACGCTCAAGTGTCTTGGTACGTCCTATTTTATACACTTTCATCAATTCCGAATCGCTCTTAGTATATACTGCTGCATTTATTGCATTAATTTCTTTTTTTATATTCTCATCATTTTCTGATTTTGCGTGACCATAAGCATAAGCTTTTCCAATTTTATCAATATCCGTTGGTTCAAAATTTAATTTTTTAAGACCCCACAAAGCTTTAGCAACATGTGGACCTACATCACCTTGATAATTTGCTCTTACAACGTTTGCACCAGAAAATGCAATAATTCGTGACAATGATTCACCAATTGCATTACTCATTAGATGCCCTATATGAAACGGCTTGAATGGATTTGGTTGTGTATATTCAATAGTAATTATTTTCCCCTTCAATTTATTGTTGCTACCATACTTATTTTTACCATTGATTATATTCTTTAATTCTTGTATAAATACACTTCTATCAAATATAAAATTGATATAACCCGGTTGCGCAACTTCAATCTTTGATAATTGTGAAATATCAAAACTATCCAAAACATTAGTTAATTCTTGTGCAATATCAGAAGGTGATTTTTTTAATTCTTTTGCCAATACAAATGCAATATTAGTAGTCCAATCACCGTGAGAACGTTCTTTTGGACGCTCTACAACAATATCAGATACAACAAACTTACCCCATATACCATTACTCTGGAGTTCTGTAATTCCATCAATAATTAGTTGTTCTATTATCTGTTTCATATTCATCCATTTGATACCTTTACCCTATCATGTAAAGACTAATTAATCAATAAAAAAGACGGGCATGAACCCGTCACAATAATATAATCCATTAAAATATTATTGCAAATCCTTTAATTGTTCTATTATTTTTCTTTCTTTTCGTGATAATTTTGTTGGTACATCTACAATTATTTCAACAAGATGATCACCGCGACCAATACCACGTAATTTTGGCACACCTTTACCACGTATTTTATAAATTTCTCCTGACTGCGTACCTGCCGGAACTTTCATTTTAACAATACCATCAACTGTTTCAACATCAATTTTATCTCCAAGAGCAGCTTGAGCAAAATTTATATGAGATGTTGTACGAATATCATATCCATCACGTACAAAACGATTATCGGACTTAACATGTACAGTAACAATTAAATCTCCTGCCGGTGCACCATTTTGACCAATTTCACCCTTACCTGAAATTGCAATTGATTGACCATCGTTGATACCCGCCGGTATATCAACTGATTCTTTTACTTCTTCTCTATAGTGACCAACACCTTTGCATTTAGAACATTTTTTATCAAATGTTTTACCTTTACCATTACAGTCATTGCACACAATTTGTTGTGCAATTGTGCCAAGAATTGTTTGCATTGTTTTTTGTACATGTCCACTACCACCACACGTTTTGCAAGTTTCTTCTTTTGCACCAGGCTCACCGCCAGTACCATTACAACGGCTACATTCTACTGATTTATATACAGAAATTTCTTTAATTGTCCCTTTAATCACTTCAAAAAAATCAATTTCTACATCCACTTGTATATCACGTCCACGTCTACCACCTCGTCTACCACCACCAAACATCTCGGAAAAAATATCCTCTGCACCACCACCAAAATTAAACTCAAACCCTTGCCCTCCTGTAGCTTGCCCAAAATTAGAAAAATCAAAACCTCCAAAACCTCCACCAGACGTACTTGACCCACCGGTAGCACCATTGAATGTTTGACCAAACTGATCATACTGTGCTCGCTTTGTACTATCAGACAATGTTTGGTAAGCCTCATTTACTTCCTTGAATTTTGCCTCATCACCACCATCCTTATCTGGATGATACTTATGTGCCATCTTACGATATGCTTTTTTAATTTCTGCATCAGATGCATCTTTTGATACACCCAAAATTTCATAAAAATCTTTTGACATATTTTTGTAATTTTAACTAGCAGTATTCATACTATCATAAAAAATAAAAATTAGCAATCTCTATATGAGAGTGCTAATTTGATATGTGTTATATTTTACTAAAAAACAATATCCTCATCTACAAAACCATCTCTCACATTAACATCCATTTGTTGTTCCTCTTTTTCATTATCAGCTACTTGTCCCATTACTTTCATTTTGTATTGCCCATTATTAGCAAGCATATAATACCTTCCTATTACATCAGTTACAGCAAATGCACTTTTCCTACCATTATTATCATATAAATTTACAACTGCAAATGGTACAGGTTTTTTATTGCTTGTCATGACAGTTCCGTGATCTTTTTTCTTAAAAAAATAAATTATAACAAGAAATACAAAGTTAATTATTACAAGTATAATATTTAATATCGATGGATAAAAAAAAGTAATCAATATAGTTGTCGTAAATCCAATAAAATATAAACTTGTAAATAAATATCTTTTAACTAATGACCATGTACTGGTATATGCAGCAATTTTTTTATCAGCATACTCTTTCCAATCAATTACCGTAGATCTAAGTGCAATATTTACTCTCAAAATTTCCTCGCCAGCAACATTTATTTCACCCCCAGTATATAATGTACCATATACACTATCTTCATCACTATCCGTAAACGCTTCATAATCTTTTTTATAAGCATCAATCCTATATACTCCCTTACCAGCAAGAAAACCAAATCTACCATCCTTATCTGAATAAGTCGTTTCTAATTCTTTCATATTACCATCAAAAAGAGTTACTTTTACTGCTGCTATTGGTCGTTTTGTGTCAATATCAAAAACAATTCCCCATCTTTTTTGTTTTTTACGTCTTATAAATATACCAAAAAAATTTAATAACATTAAATCTTGCATAGCTGTTGGAGTTGTTGCAAAAAACGGCACTGCTGTTCCTGCAACTGCCACTGCAGACCCAGCCACAGTACCAACGGCACCAACAATTTGAATAGGCTTTTTATATTTTTTTATAGTCTCCACTGTAGTTATTGTTGTTGTTTTTTTTGTTGTTGTGATTACATCAGTAGTTACATCATCAACAACTTGTGAATTTATAAGTTTTTTATAATTATTAATCTTTGGTCGTAAATGATCATCTCCGGTATTCGGAATATTATCTATGATATAATACCCATAAGTTATAAACGGTAAAAACAACACCAAAACACTAAACAACAAAATATATCTTATCGTAATACTTTTATTTTGAAATTTCATAAATAATTTAATTATAAATCCTACATTACAAACTATTATACTATATATAGCACACAAAAATATTATTGTGTTATACCAGTATCTTCGTTTGAATTATCTTGCATCGCATTTTCACTCTGAATAACTTGTTCATTTGCATTTCCTCCATTATCACTTTTAATTGTTTGATCCTCCAAAATAAACCAATCAAACAGTATCGGTTCTGTTACAATATTTGCAACTGTTACATGAAAACCACTTCCTTCATCAATACTTGATATTGACATAGTTTGATCCACGCCACTTCCTTTTGGTGTTACAAATATTCTACTATTGCTTTTTACAGCTTTAGTTGGCACAAACACATCCAATGCTCCTTTAGCTATCATGTTTTCACCAACAATTGCATTATCCTCACTGCCTGTAACCACAATGTTTTCTGTTTTAAGTTGTTTAACTGCTACAATTCCATCTAATGTTAAATTCCCAGCATCATCCGTATATATCAATCTATCTTCGTCTAATGCAATTAACATTTCTGTTATATTATGTTGTAATTCATCTATCATATTTACATCAAACTGTAACTTGTCAAGTTTAATCTCTAATGCATGTATAAGATTTGATTGTTGGTTTGCATCCTTTTGCATTAATAAGATATCATCCCGTATAGTACCTTTACTACCCATTGTTGAACTTAATAGACTGGACACCGTCGCCAACTGAGTATCAACTGAGTTTTGCAGTTCTGCCAAAGTTTGAATATTGGTATCTGTTTTAAGAGTGTTAGATTCTATTCTGACATTTTGAGTTTCTATTTGAGATTGTTGTTCTTTGATGGAATTGATTATTGGAGATATTAGACCTATATAGTCAACTGACTTGTATCCGGTGGCATCAGTGTATACTAATTCCGGGAATATCTTTTCCACATCCTGAGCCAGTAAACCTAGATGTTTATGGTCATCAAATCCTCTATTAGCAAACTTTTCTGTGTCATAGTGGTAACTCACTCCATCTAATTGGGTTAGTCTGCTTAGAGAGTTATTTATTGTTTTAATATCTGTTTTGAACCTTTTGTCTGATGAAGTTAACCATCCGTTTGAAGTGGCTAAACCATTTACATTTAATCTATATCCTAGATTTGCGCTGGCTCCTATTCCCACTTGGCCAAAGTTGTTGATATTGAAGACTGTTTGGTTGGCTAGGGTGCTGGTGGCGGTACATTGTTGATTGAGGGTTCCGCCGGAGCTAGCAGCTCCTCCGGAATTGGTGCTTCCTCCGGAATTAGTAGTTCCTCCAGAGCCGGTACTTCCTCCAGAGCCGGTACTCCCTCCGGAACTAAGAGTTGGGTTACTGCAAGATCCACCAAGGTTTCCATTTTCATCCAACTTGACAATGTACATATCATTACCTCCTGCTCCATATGAATCTGTATATCCAGCTACAATATATCCACCGTCGGAAGTTTGGATAATGGAATAAGCATAATCATTACTTCCTCCTCCAATAGTTCTAGTCCCCCCTGAACCAAAAGAGGAATCTAGGGAGCCGGTAGAGGTTAGTTTGGCGATATACATATCAATACTTCCTGCTCCATATGAATCCGTATATCCAACTACAATATATCCACCGTCGGAAGTTTGAATAATAGAACGAGCATCATCAATCCCCCCTCCTCCAATAGTTCTAATTCCCCCCGAACCAAAAGAAGAATCTAAGGAACCGGTGGAGGTTAGTTTGGCGATATACATATCATTATTTCCCACTCCGTATGAATTTGTTCGTCCGGCTATAATATATCCACCGTCAGAAGTTTGAGTAACGGAGAAAGCCCAATCATTATTTCCCCCTCCAATAGTTCTAGTTCCCCCCGAACCAAAAGAAGAATCTAAGGAGCCGGTGGGGGTTAATTTGACGATATACATATCATAATTTCCCGCTCCGTATGAATTTGTTCTTCCAGCCACCATATAGCCACCGTCGGAAGTTTGA
The DNA here is from genome assembly GCA_027031945.1 of Candidatus Moraniibacteriota bacterium. Classification (GTDB taxonomy): domain Bacteria; phylum Patescibacteriota; class Minisyncoccia; order Moranbacterales. The sequence continues at coordinate 769 of JALVPE010000069.1, read as the reverse complement.
ATAATAGACTGAGCATAATCATAATTTCCCCCTCCTACAGTTAGAGTTCCCCCCGAACCAAAAGAAGAATCTAGGGAGCCGGTAGAGGTTAGTTTGGCGATATACATATCATAATTTCCCGCTCCGTATGAATTTGTTTGTCCGGCTATAATGTATCCACCGTCGGAAGTTTGAATAATAGAATAAGCTTCATCATCATTGCCTCCCCCAATAGTCACTGTTCCGCCGGTACCAAAAGAGGAGTCTAAAGAACCGGCGGAGGTTAGTTTGGCGATGTACATATCATCATTTCCCGCTCCATATGAATCCGTATACCCAGCCACAACATATCCACCGTCGGAAGTTTGAATGATAGAATGAGCATCATCATAATTATTTCCTCCAATAGTTAAAGTTCCCCCTGAACCAAAAGAGGAATCTAGGGAGCCGGTAGAGGTTAGTTTGGCGATATACATATCATTATTTCCCACTCCATATGAATCCGTATATCCAACTACAATATATCCACCGTCGGAAGTTTGAGTGATGGAATTGGCGTGCTCATAACTTCCACCCCCAATCGTCTCCGCAAAGGTCGGTACTTCTACATCTTGATAAATAGAAAAAGAATCTTTATCTGTATCGGTATTTACAATCGTAAACTTCGCATCCGGAATTTCCGTTCCCAATCCCAAATCACCAACTTCCGTTAAAGTCATTCTGGTTCCATTGGTTCCTCCGTCTCCACTGTGAGCACTGTAAAAAGCTAAATTATTGTTACCTTGATGAA
>JALVPE010000068.1 GCA_027031945.1 Candidatus Moraniibacteriota bacterium | reverse complement strand
TAGTCTTCTCCAATGCAAGATGTCCGGAAATGAACCTATTTCCAATGCAAAATGTCCCTTTTTGTTAAGGGACATTTGCAAGGCGAAAAAGTTTTTACAATAATGATGATATGGTAAATATCATTATGAATACTAATCGCATTGTTAGTATAGAGGATATTGAAGAGTTTTTAAAGAGTTCTCAGAATATAGAGTTTCAAATTAATTCTAGAAAAGAAAAATATGATTTAATTAGTGAAACTTTAGTAAAAGTACATTATAGACAATTAGGTAAAAAGAAACGAAAAATAGTTAGAAAATATTTAAGTATTTTAACAAATTATTCTACTAGACATATAAGAAGATTAATTAAATTATGGAAATCTGGTAAGTTATTAGTCAATCTTACTGTTAATAATAGAACTAAGTTTCCTTGTAAATATGGTCCTACAGAAATAGAGCTATTGGCTAATGCAGATAGAGATTTGAAATATCCTAATGCACGTTCTTTACAAGAAACTCTTGTTAGAGAATATGAAAAATTTGGTAAAAAGGAATATGAGATAGTATCTCAAATATCTGTTAGTCATATTTACAATATTAGAAATCAAAGTCTTCAATATCAATCGCTTACAATGCATTATACAAAAACCAATACTACAACAGTTTCAATTGGTGAAAGAACTAAACCTCAACCTGATGGTAAACCTGGGTTTTTAAGGGTTGATTCAGTGCATCAGGGCGATTTTAACGGTGTTAAAGGGGTTTATCATATAAATATAATAGATGAAGTAACACAATGGGAAATAGTTGGTTGTGTAGAACAAATTACTGAAGAATTTATGAGACCTTTATTAGAAAAATTAATTAAACAATTTCCATTTGAAATTATTAATTTTCATTCAGATAATGGTAGTGAATATATTAATTATTCTATTGCTGAAATGCTTAATTCTTTGATAATTAAACAAACTAAATCTAGGAGTAGAAAAACTAATGATCAAGCTTTGGTTGAAAGTAAGAATGGAGCTATTATTAGAAAGTATATGGGCAGAAATCATATTCCTAAAAAATATGCTTCCTCTATAGATAAGTTTTATCAAAAATATTTTAATTTGTTTTTAAACTATCATAGAGTTTGTGGATATGCTACAGACTATGTAGATAAGAGAGGTAAAATTAAAAAGAAATATGATGTATATTTAACTCCTTATGAAAAACTCAAATCTATTGATAATGTAAAACAATATCTCAAAAAAGAAATCACATTTGATAAATTGGATGAAATAGCTTATTGTGAAAGTGACTTAGAGTTTAGTAAAAAAATGAACAAAGCAAAAGAAAAATTATTTAAAAATATTAAAATTTAATCAATTAATTTAAAAATATCAGCATTATTGTAAAACATAATTTCCGGACATCTTAGGATTGGAAAATACTGATTTTTAGGTTCTATAATAAGTGTGGTGCATAAGTATCCAACATATAGTACTTATCTAATAAAATCAACCACTCACATTAAATATATAGTTCATTTAACTTGTCATGCCTGCAATAAATTATAGATGACAAAAATTCTCATATATGCTACTATTAAGTAGGTAAAAATGGTTTCAGACATAGTTGAAACGTAATAAATTCTATATTGAAAAACTGTATGCATATTACATATCATGGCTTATCTTGTTTCAAGATTGTTGCCAAAACCGAAGGACGTGGTAGCAAAGACGTAACTATTGTGTTTGCGCCTTATGATAAACAATTTGGACTTCGTCCACCACAGAGTAATGCCGACATTGTTTTGATCCCCCATCCTGATCAAATGTTCAGCAATCCCGGTGTGTTACGTGGTAATCCCATAATTATTGATAGACCTGGTGAATATGCTGTTGCCGGTATAAACATTATTGGTTCTGATTCACTTGCTGATCATAGTGGCGGTGAAGTTCGTGGTAATACTGTTATATTTTCTTTAGATGTAGAAGGTATGAAAATAGCTTATTTGGGAGCAATTGGCACTGAACTCCCACCTGAAATTTTAGATACTGTTATAGATGCTGATATTTTGTTTATCCCAGTGGGAGATACTCAAGGCATTGATGCTAAAACTGCGGAAATAACAGCTAGAAAACTAGAAGCAAAATTAATTATACCAATGCAATATAAAACGAAAGGATTAAAAGCAAAAACACTTATTGATGAGAAAGGATTTTGTAATGAAATTGGTAATTGTCCAAAAACCAAAGAAGACAAATTGGTGATTAAAAAAAAGGACATTGAAAACAAATCGATGACGGTAGCTTTATTAAAAGTCATCTAAAAAATCTATAAAGTTTTTAACAAACTCATTATGTTTGATAAAATAGAAAAAAAAGTAGAAAATATTCGCGAACAACCGGAACACATAAGAATGCGTTATGTTTGGTTATCCGTTGGCATGGTAATGTTTTTGGTAATTTTTATTTGGCTCGTTTCTTTACGAACAAGTTTTTTGCAAATACACACTGACACCAAATCACAACAAGAAATTGATGCGATTAAAAAACACATAAATGAACTTAATCCGAATAATAGCACACCTGCTGAAAAACCTGTATCGATTGATGAATTACTGGAAAATAGTGCAAAACAAAATGAAATTTAAATAATTTCCAATCAACCAATCCTTATAACATTATTTTATAATATATTTTATAAGGAGTAGTTGATTGAAAATAATAAAAAATACAAACAAAAAACATATAGGAGGTGTTTTTTGTGGTTTTTTATGTGATAATATTATAAATAAATTTATTAAATATATGATAAAAAAAGCAAAAGAGGAAAAATCGGAACACAAGGATATTTCCCCACAACCAATTGTACAGGAAATGCAAAAATCTTACCTCGAATATGCAATGAGCGTGATTGTTTCTCGTGCATTACCTGATGTGCGTGATGGGCTTAAACCGGTTCATCGTCGTATCTTGTATTCTATGTGGAAAACAGGCCTTAAACCTTCTGCAAAATTCCGTAAAAGTGCAACGGTTGTAGGTGAAGTACTTGGTAAATATCATCCACATGGTGATACGGCAGTTTATGACACAATGGTTCGCATGGCTCAAGATTTTTCACTTCGTTATCCACTGGTATGGGGACAAGGAAACTTCGGATCTATGGATGGTGATAATGCTGCTGCTTATCGTTATACTGAAGCGAAATTACGTCCAATTGCCGAAGAAATGTTGTTTGATATTGAAAAAGACACCGTTGATTTCCGACCAAACTTTGACGGAGTGCATCAAGAGCCTTCTGTATTACCTGCAAAACTACCTCAATTATTATTAAATGGAACAATGGGTATTGCTGTTGGTATGGCAACAAACATACCTCCACATAATTTAACTGAATTAACAAATGCAATTAAATTACTAATAGACAAACCAAAATCTGACGTGGATGATTTAATGAAATTTATTAAAGGTCCGGATTTTCCTACAGGAGGTATGATTTATAATTACAGAGAAATCCGTGAGGCATATGCAACTGGCCGTGGACGAATCACAATGCGAGCAAAAGCTGAAATTATAGAAGGTCGTGCAAACCAATTTTCAATAATTGTGACAGAAATGACATATTTAACAAATAAATCCGCTCTTATTGAAAAAATTGCCACTCTAATAAAAGATAAAAAAATTATTGGTGTCAAAGCACTACGTGATGAATCCAGTAAAGATGGAGTTCGTATAGTTATAGAATTAAAAAAAGATGCTTATCCTCAAAAAGTTCTCAACAAACTATACACTCTCACAGATCTACAAAAAAACTTCAATGCAAATATGCTTGCACTTGTTGATGGTATTGAACCACGTATTTTAAATTTAAAAGAAATTTTAGAATATTATATAGCACATCGTCATGAAGTGGTAGTACGTCGTACAAAATTTGACCTCAAAAAAGCAAAAGATCGTGCTCATATTTTAGAAGGTTTACAAAAAGCTCTTGATAATATTGACAAAGTAATAGAAACGATTAAAAAATCCAGAACTCGTGAAACAGCTCATGATAATCTACGTAAAAAATTCAAATTTTCTGATTTACAAGCAACTGCAATCTTGGAAATGCGACTTCAAACCCTTGCAGGATTGGAGAGAAAAAAAATTGAGGATGAATTAAAAGAAAAATTGCGTCTAATCAAAAAACTTGAAGCGATTCTAAAAAGTGAAAAAAAACAAAAAGATATCATCAAAAATGAACTTACTGAATTAGCTGATAAATTTGGCGATGCTCGCAAAACTAAAGTTTTCAAAAGCGCTATTGGAGAATTTAAACAAGAAGATTTGGTGGCAAACGAAGAAGCAATCATCACAATGACTACCGATGGATATATTAAACGCATGAATCCCAATGTATATCGCGTACAAAAACGAGGTGGTAAAGGTGTGATAGGTGCAAACACAAAAGAGAATGCCAGTGTTCGCAGTATGCTGAGTGTTATGACACATGATAATTTATTTTTCTTTACAAATACTGGTAAGGTATTTCAAACAAAGGCATATGAAATTCCGGAATCAACTCGTACAGCAAAAGGAAATGCCATCGTAAATTTTTTACAACTTGCACCAAATGAAGAAGTCACAGAAATAATTCCATTTAATAAAGAAGACGGTTTTAAATTTTTATTTATGGCAACAAAAGCCGGAGTGGTTAAAAAAGTAAAAATTAAAGACTTTGATAATGTAAGACGTAGTGGATTGATTGCAATAAAATTGAAAGGACAAGATAAACTGAAATGGGTTAAGCCTACCACTGGAACAGATGAGATAACACTTGTTACTGCACAAGGTCAAGCAATTAGATTTAAAGAAGCAAATGTTCGAGCAATGGGACGCTCAGCTGCTGGTGTGCGAGGTATAAAACTCAAAAAAGATGATATAGTGGTAGGAATGGATGTAATGTTCAAAGGTCAAAAAGGAACTGAACTATTTATCCTAACAGAAAACGGATATGGTAAAAAAACCAAAATGACGCAGTACAAGGCTCAGCGTCGTGGAGGTAGTGGAATTAAAACTGCAAAAATTACTCCAAAAACCGGTCGAATAGTAAGTGCTTACATAGTAAGTTCAGATGACACAGACAGCGACGTAATAATAACAAGTGCAAACGGACAAATCATACGCACACCGCTTGGAAATATCTCAACACTCTCAAGAGCAACTCAGGGAGTACGCATAATGAAGCCAAAATCAGGTGACCACCTAAGCGCAGCAACAATTTTGTAGGTCATTATTGTTAATAAAAAAGTTTCAAATTATTTACACACAAAGTAAAAAACCTATAAAGCATTTATACTTTATAGGTTTTTACTTACTTCACCCGCACATAATTAGCTCTTTTTAATGAATATTCATCAGCCTTAGCTGTTGCACTGAAAAATAACTTAGGTTCTTTATCTCTTAATAGCTCAAGTCTATACGTCCGTTTTTGATTTAGTTCGGACTCTAACACAATCAATACATGATCCAATAAAACTTCATCAGGCCCTTTGAAATCTTTGGAGTCATGTATCGTTGCATTGTAATCAATGAACTGCAATCGCACATCAATCACACGTACACAGTCTATAATCATACGACTTTTATCATACCGAGCAACTAAATCGATATCCGTTAAAAACCGAATATCTTTAATCTCATATACCTCAAATTGAAATGCATCTTTGAGAGTTTTAAACAGCCAGCCATCGTTTTTCATTTCCTTGTTTACAATTTTTTGCTGTTGCCTTAATGTCAAATTTGTAATCATTTTTTTCTCCTTAATCTATTTTTTTATAAACAACTCAAATTTATACCATAGCTAAACAGTACTCCGTAAATTTCATGCGCAGAGCATCTCCGCCAACTTTACCAGCAATCTCAAATAATTCTTCAAACCATGAATCATCTCTGGGAAGATTCCCATGTTCGAGAGAATAATCTAAATATGCCAATCCAGCATCAAAAGAAGTATTATTCCAGAGATATGCTATTTTTTCAGCTACAGTAACATCATTGAGCTTTGCTGTTTGTGCTACGCCGCCAGCAGCAAAACTACCAAACAATCTACGCTCCGCATCTGCAAGACGCTCTTGTAAAACTGGCACCAATGGTCGCGTCACAACCATAATATAAGAACGCATAATACCTGAGAGATGATGACTGCCCAACTCCTCATGACCAGACACTATTTTCCATACATAGTCACCGATTACAGCCTTTTCCTCTACTGAAAGACGCCTGTCCTCATAGAGACGCCATAATCCATCTTCAACCAGCTTACATCCCGCAGTCAATTTGGCATCATCCGATGATATATCAATATCACATCCTATTTTAATAAGTTCTTCAACAAGACTTATATCATCCAAATTCTTAATCGTATTTTTTTCAAGTTGCAAAATTTGCAGTCCTGCCAATATCAAAACCTTGTATTCAATACCATTTTTTTCCACAGTTCACCCCCCCTCATTATTATTGTTGTTAAACAACCGAAATTCTATTGAGAAAATCCCAATAAAATACAATATCACACATTCAAACTTTAATCAAGTACTCTCTACCACAATTATTCCTAATATTTTTACAAATATAATTTTTTCAAAAAATTATCAGCTCGTACAAGTTGTATGCCATTTTGAGTTTTTTCTTTTTCAAGTTTATTTACAACCTGCACTGCATTTAAAGAATATGTATTAGCAAAATATTTTAAGTTTTTATCTATATTTTTATTTGCATTTTTTGCTTCAATTATTTTTTCTATTTTGCCATCATCTATAATAGCAAAATCAACTTCCTTACCGTCTTTTGTTCGCAAATATTTTAATTGTTTCCTTTTTCCAAGATAATCATTTTGAGCCAGCACATCTTTTAACAAACCAAGCGCAATTAAATTTTCAAACCTTGAACCGCTATCTCCAATCACCAGTCCCGTATCAAAGAAAAATATTTTTGGTTCTTTTAATAAAGATCTTGCTATATTGTTTGAATACGGTGTTATTCTGAAAACAATATACAAGGCCTCAAAAATTTGTATATATTTTTTAACTGTCGTAGGAGAAATTCCCACATCTCGTGCTATTGATGTATATGAAATTGTGGAACCTATTTGTCTGCGTAACAATTCAAAAACTAGTTTAATTGCTTTGAAATCATGAATTTTTTCAAAATCTAATATATCCTCTCGAATAAGTCCATCAATATATTGATTACGCCATCTTTTTGCATCATTTTCCTCTTCTGTCAAAAATGGCTCTGGAAAACCACCCCTATTAATAAATCTTTCTATATCTTTTTCATATTCAGTATCTGCTAATTCTGAAGGAGAAAATGGTAATAAATGATGCACAAAAAATCTACCAGCAAGCGAATCCCCTGACTGCCTAAATACATCCAATCTCGCACTTCCTATCACTAATATTTTTAATTTTTCATTTTTCGTATCATATAAACCTTTCAAAAAATTCTTCCATTTAGGCATTTTGTGTAATTCATCTAATATCAGTAATTCTGTATCAATAGACCACTCTCTTTCTTTCATTATTTTTCTATCTACAATATCATCATAATTTAAATATGTAGTTTCATATTCTTTTCCTATTTCTTTAGCTAACCATGTTTTTCCAACTTGTCTAGGCCCTACAATAAAAACCATCTTCTTTTCAATATCCTTTTTAATTTGTTCAATTTGTCTTCTGTACATAATTTATAATTAATTATATTCTTGATATTGACTATTTTACATTAAATTGAGAAAAAGTCAAGACTATTTTGCAATACACTGTGGAAAAGTCATATTTATACTATTTTATCATATTTTCCTGCCCCAAATCAACAAAAATGTCCTACTTACTATTTAACTGTAGTGGACAGGTATGCCTGTCCACTACAGTTAAAAGTCACACAACAAAAAACAACCTGGCTCTCCCAAAACAGGTTGTTTTTTATTTTTTAAATTATATATAACTTTTACAAACTATATAAGTCCCATCAAATTAAACAGAGTCATTGTCATTGCTGGCACAAGTGCAAGCAGTACCGCAAACTCCGTATCATTTGAGTGTTTATGTAATCGAAAACTTTTTATTTCTGCTTGAGCTTCTTCTGATCCTCCTTCAACACTTGTTGTGTCTTCAGGAGTTGGTGCTTCTACTATTTCTTCTTCATCTCCACCACACTGACAACCACATGTTGCGCATTTTTTTATTTCAGCCATATATTTATATTTATTTTAATTAATTTTATTTTTGTTTTTATTTATATTTAATTGTTAACTTGGGTATGATGTAATATATTATATGTCACTTTTATATCTTGTTTTGTAAGCCAAGGACCGGTTTTTCATAATCGACCAAAAAGAAAAACCGGGTGACATTAGGTCTGGATGACCCACCCGGCTTTTAATTCATCATATGACTATTATAGCAAACAAAATCACTTTTGTCAATTAATTCTGAGATTTTTTAAACTTCTAATTATTATTTTTTTCAAGAGAAACACGTAAATCATAGAGATCTTTCAAATATTTCTCCAACTTATTGTAAAATGCTATGCAATCTTTTTCTTTAGTGGCATCAAACTCTATCTCTCGTGAAAAAAATAATTTGATATCTTCCAAAAGATAATTGATATCTTTTTCGAGATTTTCTAATTCTTCTTTAGTTAGATTGCCTGCATAATCAAGACAAGTAAACACTACTCTTCGCACATGCCAAATCATGTTATTATAATTATAATGATATCCCTCACGCTTTGGTGTTTTGAAATATTTCTCACAATCAATAAATATTTGTCTACATGCCTCGCCACCACCAAGCGAACTATGCATTTTCCTAGTAATATCATTTGCAAACATTGGCGACATTCCTTTTTTGCAACAAAAAAAATCTACAAGACTCATATTAACCTCCTCCATTGTTAAAAAATCAAAAATAAATTGATTATCTCATTGTTAAATTAACTTAACTATAAAGTACCGCAAAATCCAAACCTGGTCAATAAAAGCAAATAATCACATCTCCTGGCTATAAAAAATTGTCATGCACTTTAGTAAACTCAAATGTATTTATTTTTTTGCGATATAACTGTACTATAAAAGTATATGAATATACAATTTTTGAAAAAAAAGAGGTTTTATATATTTACATGTATTATATTAATAGTTATTACTATTGGGTTTTTATTACCCAAGTTGATTGCTAAAAATGAACCTGTGCCAACTTTTGCGATACCTCCATTTATCGAAAAGAAAATTGTAAAAGAAAAACCTCAAAAAATATGGCCGATACCTGATATTCAAAAAATGAAAACCAATGGCTGTGTGGCAGATGGACTTTTAAGTGGTTATAATCGTACAAGCAAAGATATAAAAGTCGCAAAAAATAGTAAATGCTATTATTTTTCTCGTGCAATTGAAACATGGCTTGATGCCCCTGATTTTCGTAAAGCGCAAAAAATAATAAATAAAATTGACCGAAACGATGCGATGTATGGAATGTTTATAGCAGAAGCACTTAATAAAAAAGAAAATTATATCTATTATGAGGAAAATCGCCATTTTGATTTTTCAAAAATGTGCAAAAAAGGTAGCAAAGATTTTTGGGGAGAACATACTTGTAAACCCTCATTCGACAGAAAAGAATATCGTAACTATTTAAAACAAATTACAAGAGAAGCAATGGACATGGGCATCCAAGTTTTTCTCTTTGGACAAATTTATCATCAAGAAGAAAATTTAGATGAACCATGGGCTCCTGTAATTATTGAGGATATGAGAAAATACGCAAAGAGTAAAAATATGCAAATTATAATTGGAGCACAAACAAATGATATTGATAACCATGATTATTTGAAATTATTTGATTTTATAGAAGGGGGAGTTGGGTTACATATTGATGGTACTGTTGAAGAAGGTCCCTGTTTTTCTAGATGGTACAAAAAAGAAGGAGATTGGTGTTGGGCATTGCTATGGAATGAAAAATTTAAAAACAATGCAAAAAATATTTTTGTACACCTTGATTGGAGTGCTATTAAAGGTGATGATATGAGTACATTTACAAGAATGAGCGCAGAACTTCGTCACCAAACGCTCTATAATTTATATCACAAGTTTAACTCACAAAATATTGGATTTCTTATGCCAATTATTTCACCCCTGCCAAAAGACAACGGAGGGTGTCACGGCCCTCGCAAAAGCTTTTATTCCCCTAGCATGAAATATGGCTGTAAAGATTTGGATGCTATTAATAATATCCTTCCATAGAGCAATCTAATATATCTAATATATATATCCTTTAATTACACGAGCATTTTGACTAAGTGTTCGATAATCAACTATTCCCCATCCTTTATAATTCATTTCTGACACTGTAATTGTTCCCTTGCCAACTGACTCTACAATCGCAACGTGCCCATATCTTGCATCTTCCGTAGTAACAACTATTGAACCCACTTTTGGTTTTTTGCCCGTTTTTCTACCAGCAGCACGTGCATTGTATAACCACGCACCTGCATTACCTCTCCACGTAACATGTTTTTTATTTGCTACATAATATGTACAATATCCGTATGGAAACTTATTTCCCGCCTTACGTCTTTTTGCACTATTTTTTACTATTTTACTACCTAAATTTGTGCTGCCACTACCAGTCGCCACATAATTGCGTGGTGCAAATATTGGATCTGGTTTTGGTTTAGGTATGTCTTTTTTAGCGCCTGGAATTAAAATTTCCTCACCCTCTTTTAATTCACCATTTGCAGGTAATTTATTATAAGAAATAATCTCAGATTTATTTACTTTGTATTCTTTGGCAATTTTATCTATTGTATCATTTGATTTAACTTTATATTTCAATCCTGAAATAGGTAATATAAAAATCGTGTCCCCTGGTTTTATATCATCTACATCTTCAATTTCATTTGCCCAGAAAAGTGTGCTCATTGTAATTCCATGTTCCTGTGCAATTGTGCTGAAAGTATCTCCACTTTTTACAGTATACAAAATAACATCGCCTTCATTTTCCGGATCACTGGCAGACTCTCTTCTTGGCGGAATAATTGCAGTATCGCCAAGTAAATCTTCATCTGCATTGGACAAAAGCGTTAATTCCGTCTGTGCTTTTGAACTCTCTTTATCTTTTGAAGTGGTAATGTAGGTTTTTGAATCATTTAACATATTGCTATCAAGCACAATACTATCCTCTTTCTGTGTTAAAAATGTAGTCTTTGAATCACGTTTATTCCACTGTCCCACTAAAAATGCTTGATCATTAGTATTGGCAGAAATATTACCAAATGTAACGAGAGTTGCTATAATAACAACCACCGCAAGACTTCCATTTGTACGAACAAATTTTCCAAGACCAAAAAATGACCACCTACGAAAAAAATTTGTAATAATATTCGTAGTTATATAAAAATATTTTTGAATTTTTTTAAATCTATCAATAATAAATTGATAAATTTTTTGCAAGCGTTTTATACGCAATAATTTCCTTAATACAACTTAACTACGTAAGACAATGAACATCATGGAACTTGTCATCGGTAGAAGTCTTATTTCTTTAAGTGTCATTTTATTATAAACATTTTTATAATTTTGTCAAAACAAAGTCTTCTCCAATGCAAGATGTCCGGAAATGAACCTATTTCCAATGCAAAATGTCCCTTTTTGTTAAGGGACATTTGCAAGGCGAAAAAGTTTTTACAATAATGATGATATGGTAAATATCATTA
>JALVPE010000067.1 GCA_027031945.1 Candidatus Moraniibacteriota bacterium | reverse complement strand
AATTTAATCAATTAATTTAAAAATATCAGCATTATTGTAAAACATAATTTCCGGACATCTTAGGATTGGAAAATACTATATGTATTTTTGTAGTAGTTTTTTGTATTTTTTGTATTTATTTAGGCTTATCTTAAAAAATAAAACAGCATAATATTAATGTTATAACCCATAAGGTTCAGCCTTCGGAATCCGAAGGCTGAACCTTGTTTGTGGTTTTATATGAAATAGCAACCAGGTCGCTAGTGTATTGCTTCAATTCTTGTACAAAGAAAAACCCGATCGCATGCGAAGCGTCGCAAGGATCGGGTACATTATTTATATAACATAGATGACTCCCAGCCGGCGGGCAAAATCCGGGACGTTCTTCTTCCCGGTAGGGTTTTTGCATGGGCTCGGCTGTCTTCTCTTGCTTGTCCTCTCGGTTATACAGGCTCGTTCCACTAGAGCCTTTAGCCGGGGACAGGTGGAACCAAGAGGTTTTAAATATTTTTCCACAGCCGAGCCTTTTTCAGTCAGGCGGCCGGCCGGTCTGGGAGTCAAACGGGTTTTAGCACTTTAATTTGGTGTGTGGACCCTTCTTTGCGGTCCGGGACACCCCAAAATAAGTGCCAATTTGGTAATTGGCGTTTTTGCTTGGCACGGGCCTCAGGACGGCCCCGAATGCTGGTTTCTGATTTGCCAATTACGCAGTAGTTAATGTCTGCAGTGATTCCTTTAAGTCTTCAATTAATTTAAAGGAATCTTCCTAACTTGTTACTGCAAACGGTTTTTTTGCACCCGTCAGCCAAACCACCTGGCCCAATCTCTGGGCAAACGGCGTTCGGCAGGACGGGAGCTTTCCTCGATTTTTCCTGGGGATGACACCAGCAATGCTGGAATCGTTAGCACCCAATAATCGAGAAGTTTATATATGTCTTTAATAGACATTTAAAACCCCCCCTTGGATTCTTGGTTTTGCCTCAACCCCGGCGTCCGAGCAAACCGGCTCGGTAATGGGTTTTCGAGGCATTGTGTGCAACATTTTTTGGCAAAGCCCCTGCACACTTGGGGCTGGCGGCCAGGTAGAATTATTCTATGGTTGCGGTTTTTTTCAGCACACGCATATATAAACTCACCTCCTTTGTTATCTACATGCGCCCGAAATGCGCTGTAGATTCTTTGGTTATTGGTTACCACGGCAGGGCACCGTGGCGTTTTTTTGGGAAAAATATATACATGAATATTCACATAGATATTTTTCCCAAAAACCAACACCAAAAAGTTTTGACTCTCAAAAAATTTAATCTCTTGGTTTAAGTCATCTTTTATTGTTAATGTAATTTCAACATACTTTTTATGTTGATAGTATATCATAGCATACGATAAAGATTTTGTCAACCCCTCAAAAACCTTTTATTTTAGCGGTTTTTGAGTATTGCAAAAATACAAGTATGCTTGTATGATGGTATTATAGCATAAAATTTAATGGTTTTTATATTTAAAAAGATTCCTGCCCTGCCTGCCGGACAGGCAGGCTACGCAGGAATGACAAAAAAATCTGAATAATTATAATAAAATTATTATGACAAAAGTAAATACAAATGAAAAAGATATAGACAAAATTTTAGATAGAGGTGTGTTAAAAGATTTTTTGCCCACCAAAGAAGAATTTAAAGAGAGATTAATGAGTGGTGAAAAATTGCGTTTTTATATTGGAGCTGATCCTACAGCCAAAGCTCTTCATTTGGGACATGCTCAAAATTTAATGGTTTTGGAAGATTTTCGCAAACTTGGTCATGAAGTAATTTTTCTTATAGGTGATTTTACTGGTATGATAGGAGATCCGGGAGATAAAACTTCAGCGCGTGTAAAACAAACACCTCAAGAAGTTCAAGAAAATTTTAAAAATTGGAAAGAACAGGTAAAAAATATTTTAAATTTTGATGATGAAGAAAATCCTGTTCTTATAAAATACAATTCAGAGTGGTTGGGTAAGTTGAAGTTTGCTGATGTATTGGAGTTAGCAAGTAATTTTACTGTACAACAAATGCTTGAGAGAGATATGTTTGAAAAGAGAATGGAAAAAGGAACGCCAATTTACGTTCATGAATTTATGTATCCACTTATGCAGGGATATGACAGTGTAGCGATGGATGTGGATGTGGAGCTTTGTGGCACGGATCAAATTTTTAATGCGCTTGCTGGGCGGACATTATTGCAAAAATTAAAGAAAAAAGACAAATTTGTAATTGCTGCAAATTTAATTGCAGATGAGATTACAGGTCAACTTATGTCAAAGTCGAACGGCACAGGTATATTCTTAGATTTGAGCTCTAAAGATTTATTTGGTGCAGTGATGGCACAATCTGATGGAATGATTAAACCACTTGCGCTTGGTTGTACCAGATTGGAGTTGGATGAAATTGAAGAAATGACAAAAGCAGAAAACCCAAGAGACGCAAAATTGCAATTAGCTTTTGAAATTACAAAGATATATCACGGAGAAGAAAAAGCCAGAGAAGCAAAAAAATATTTTATAAACACATTTAGTAAAAAAGAAATACCTAATCACTCAGAAGAAGTGTCTGGACAAAACGGAGAAAAAATGCTAGACTTTCTTATTACCATTGACGGTGCAACAAGCAAAAGTGATGCACGTAGAAAGATTGAACAAGGTGGGGTGTCTATTGATGGTGAGAAAATTAAAGATGTTGATTATGCACTACAAACAAAAGATGCTGGAAAAATATTAAAAGTTGGTAAAAAGTTTTTTAGGAAAATTGTTTTTTAACAATACAACAGTGAAGGAGTATAGGATAGATGAAATATCCAAAAATAATATTAAGGAATGTCTGCAAAACTCACAAAAATCATAACTTCCAAAATTTGTCTGCAAATCATTTTTCTTGAAAAGCCTTATACTTATAAAGCATTCCAAGAGAAAATGATTTTCGACTAAATTTTGAAAATTCTGCTAATTTGGAGTTTTGCAGACCTTCCTTAACAAATTTTGAAGAAAAAGTTTTGGTGTGGATTGCAATAGCACAAAAGCAGGGCGCACCAGTTCCAAAAACCGGCTACTCGTGGGTTACTGTTGAAGGAAATTTTGGCATGACTATTGATGCTCCCGATGCTTTGCAGAGCTTACGTAGTTTGGGATTAGTAATATTAAATGAAGAATATTGCTGGATACTTACCAGAATGGGAGAAAGTATTTTTCGTGAAATATGGGGCAATCTGTTTGTCTTTTATCATAAAAAATAAAGTAAAAAACAACCTTGTAAATTTACATAGGTTGTTTTTAAATTTTGTTAATTTATATTCATACGCATTCTACGACATTTTTTCAATTTATCATATGAACAATATCCGTATGGATTCATCGTACCATCAGGATGAAAAAATTGATGAAAATTTCTTTTATAATTTGCCCATAATTGGGGAAATGTTCGTTTTAATTTGTTCAACTTATTGGCATGTTTTTGCCATGTGAGTGTTTGCATTGCATGTCCTCCAAAATCAAAAAAGGTAATGGTGTGGCTATAAATACAAGCATAGTTGCCACTGAGCCAAGTAATACAAATAATAAAATTTGTTTGCTGTTAACTCTGCTAAATGTAGCAATACATAAAATATAACACCACCAATAAGTCCAATTAAAATATCGTAAATAATATCCATTTTTGCCAAGCTCCTTTTGTTAAATCAACTATTTTAATTTACCAAAAATATAGCACGATTGTATCGGTGGAGCAAGACCTTTAGATACAATTGGTTATATTTAAATTTTTGTTATAAAGCAGAGACGCGATTAATCGCGTCTCTACAAAAATAACAAAACAAGGTTCAACCTTCGGATTCCGAAGGTTGAACCTTGTTGGTATGTAATGTGACCTTTATTTTTTCACAAAGCAGTGGTATTATGTACAAGTGAGTTAGATTATTTTAGATAAAATACTTTTTATGAAAGAAAAAATTCAACAAATTAAAGAAGATGCTGTGTCAAAGATT
>JALVPE010000066.1:10061-11863 GCA_027031945.1 Candidatus Moraniibacteriota bacterium | reverse complement strand
AAAATAAACAAAATTGACGCAAAAAGACACTCAGTGGCTCATATCCTTGCTATGGCTATTTTGAATTTGCACCCAGATGCTCGGCTTGGTATCGGTCCTGTGATTGAAGATGGGTTTTATTATGATGTAGAGACTGACTCACCCATCACAGAAGATGAGCTCAAAAAAATTGAAAAGAAAATGAAAAAACTTATTTCGCAAAATATTGATTTTGAAAAAAATGAAATGAATATTGACGAAGCTCGTGAAAAATTTGAAAAGGCAGGTCAAAAATATAAAGTTGAAATTATAGATGATTTGGCAAATGAGGGCACACAGTCACTCACGAGTGACGTGTCGGGGAAAAAAACTGTATCAATTTATAGATCAAAAGATTTTGAAGATTTGTGCCGAGGTCCTCATGTAAAAAATTCAAAAGAAATAAATGCCAAAGCTCTCAAAATTACTCGTCTGGCTGGAGCATACTGGAAAAGTGATGAAAATCGTGAACAACTTACTCGAGTTTATGGTGTGCTTTTTGACACAAAGGAGGAGCTTGATGAATACAATAAAAGATTAGCAGAAGCAAAAAAACGAGACCACAGAAAACTTGGTAAAGAATTGGATTTGTTTACTTTTTCAGATTTAGTAGGTCCTGGACTGCCACTTTTTACTCCAAAAGGAACAACTCTCAGAGATACCATTGTGGACAAAATTCAAACCCTCCAAGCAAAACACGGATATGAAAAAGTCACAATTCCACATATTACAAAAAAAGATTTATATGAAACTTCTGGGCATTGGGATAAGTTTGGTGATGAACTTTTCAAAGTTAAAGGACAATCTGATCAAGAATTTGTAATGAAGCCCATGAACTGTCCACATCACACACAAATCTTTGCTGCAAAACCTCATTCATACAAAGAGTTACCTCTCCGATACATGGAAACAACAATGGTGTATCGAGATGAGCAAGCCGGTGAATTATTAGGGCTTTCTCGTGTGCGTTCAATATCTCAAGATGATGGTCATGTATTTTGTACACCTAATCAAATTGAGCAGGAAGTTCAAAATATAGTAAGTGTTATACGAGAATTTTATACTTCCTTAAATATGTTTGATGCAGGTAAATATTGGGTATCAGTATCTGTCCGAGATCCTAAAACTCCTGACAAATATTTAGGCAACCCAAAAAATTGGGATAAAGCAGAGGCAATTCTTGAAGAAATTGCAAAAAAAGAAGGTTTTGATTATAAAAAAGTTGAAGGTGAGGCTGCATTTTATGGACCTAAGTTGGACTTTATGTTTACTGATGCAATTGGTCGTGAATGGCAACTTGCAACTGCTCAACTTGATTTTGTAATGCCTGAGAGATTTGGATTGGAATACACAGATGAAAATGGTGATAAACAAACTCCTGTTATGATTCACCGTGCAATTGCCGGCTCTCTTGAGAGATTCTTATCTGTTATTATTGAACATTTTGCAGGAGCATTTCCACTTTGGCTTTCTCCTGTCCAAGCTGTTGTTATACCGGTATCTGATAAATTTAATGACTATGGTCAAAGTGTTGTAGAACGCCTACAAAGCGAGGGATTTCGTGTTGAGCTAGATAATGACTCTGAAACACTTGGTAAACGTATACGAGTCGCTCAGAAATCAAAAATACCCTATATGTTAGTAGTTGGAGAAAAAGAAGTTGCTGACGACACAGTTGCCGTGAGATCTCGCGATAATGGTGATGAGGGAGTTGTTAGTGTTGATGATTTCATAAGCAAATTAAAAAAAGAAATTTCTTAAATAAAAAGCTGATTATTAAATAT
>JALVPE010000066.1:0-10051 GCA_027031945.1 Candidatus Moraniibacteriota bacterium | reverse complement strand
TCATAAGATCCAAAAATTACAGGACCTCCATTGGGATATGGGAAATTTTTTATAAAATATTTTTCTAATGAACCATCAGAGAATTTAATGAAAATATATTGACCTTCACCATTTTTCTCTCCTAAATTTATTTCTTTAATTTTTTTTGACATTGCACTCTCCTTTTTTCAGAAAAATTTCATATAATAAAATAATTATACTAACCATGAGCAAAAAGTCAATTACAATTATAGGTCCGACAGCATCAGGTAAATCTGATTTTGCAATCGCGATTGCAAAGCAATTTAATGGTGAAGTAATAAGCGCAGATTCTAGGCAAATTTATAGATATTTAGACATAGGAACAGGCAAAGAGCCTGGACAATTAAAAATTATCCAACATTTAGACAATGGTGACTTTAAAATTTTAAACAAGCCTGAAATAAGGTCCAACCTTCGGATATCCGAAGGTTGGACCTTGAGTGGCAGCAAAAACAAAATTGTACAAGCTTATGTATCCGATTCTGTTCTACATTATATGATTGATATAGTACACCCAAATACTCCATACAACGTCACAAAATTTACAAAAAAAGCATGCAAAATTCGCTCTGATATTTGGAATAGAAATAAATTACCAATTATTGCAGGCGGTACCATGTTTTGGGCTCAAACGCTTTTGGAAGATGCTGCTTTTCCATCTGTCAAACCAAATCCAATGCTACGAAATAAATTACAAAATAAAACACCTGAGAAATTATTCAAAAAATTACAAAAATTAGACCCTGTATTCGCAAAAAAAATAGACAGAAATAATCCAGTCAGACTCATCCGTGCAATAGAAATCGCAACAGAGCTAGGTCATGTTCCAAAACCACAAACACAAAAAATAAACCCTAACAAAAATTTAATAATAGCGATATCACATCCAAGGGAAATTTTGTTTGATAGAATCGAAAAAAGAATGGACAAGTGGTTTGATGAGGGAATTTTTGAAGAAATCAAATATGCACATTATAACTTAAATGTGCCATGGACTAGACTAGAGAGTTTCGGATTAGAATACAAATGGTGCACAAGATACGTACGAAATCAAATTGATTTTGAAACAATGCGAGAAAACACCATCAGAGACTTAAAAAAATATGCTCGGAGACAAGAAACATGGATAAAAAGATGGGAAAAACAAGGTACAAAAATCCACCACACGACAAAAGAGACTGAGGCATTAGAACTTTGTCGTGAGTTTTTGAGTAAATAATCTGCACACTAACCCTCACCCCAACCCTCTCCCAGATGCCGACGCACAAGGCTTTGACAATCCAAGCAAGGGAGAGGGAGTTTAAAAGATAATAATTTTCTTTTTTTCATTATTACCCCTTCTCCCCATGGGAGAAGGTGCCCGATACCTGTCTACCAAGGAGGTAGAGGGCGGATGAGAGTTTGAATATTATAAGCTATCCAAAACCTCCTCAAGCTTAAAAAACACAGCATCAATATTATTATTTATTTCATTATTCCAAAATCTCACAACTGTATATCCTTGTTCTTGTAAAAATTTAGTACGTTTTTTTTCTTTATCTCCACTGAACTCTTCTTTATGTTGCCAACCATCTAATTCAATAATAACCTTCTTATCTAAACAAATAAAATCAACAATATATTTACCAATTGTATATTGTCTACGAAATTTGAGATTATGAAATTGCCTATTACGTAATCTAGACCAAATAATTATTTCTTGTGGTGTTTGTTTTTTGCGAAGAGCTCTTGCTAAATTTATATTTTTCCTTTTCATAAAAATATTACTACCTTACAAACCCTCACCCCAACCCTCTCCCATAGGGAGAGGGAGCTAAAATACTCGTTTAACTCTTCTCCTTTCCTTGAATTGCCATAGCCTTGTGCGATGAGGACTTTTACTTTAATTTTTCCATCTTTTTATTTTCCTTCTTGAAAAACCACTCATAAATTCCCAAGCACCAACTTGTTGTATAAATAAAACTCACCAAAAATACTCCCCATTGCTCATTAATAAAAGCTGTGATATACCAAAATGGTTGTGATGCAAGTCCTAACACAAAACCCCATTTATTTTTCTTTGCAACTAAAATAATTGCACCTGCACCCAAAAACACAATTGCTACTTGTGAAATAATGTCCCACATATTTTGTAATTTTACTAATTAAGCTTCTCTTTCAAAATTTCCATAACCATTTGAGGATTTGCTTTTCCACCTGTTTCTTTCATTACCTGACCCATCAGGTATTTGATAGCATTTTCTTTACCTGCTTTGTAATCATCTACTGATGGTTGATTTGCTTCCAGCACTGACTGCACACTTTTTTCCAGTTCTCCTGTGTCAGATACTTGTGCTAGATTTTTAGTTTCAATTATGTGACTTGGGTCATCATCGTTACCAAAATACATTTCACGCAGCACTGTTTGAGCTGCTGATGAGTTGATTGTGCCGTCTGCAATAATTCCCATAAGCTCTGCAAAGTTTTCTGCTGAAATTTTAATATCTGTAATTTTGTGATTTTCTTTTGACATAATCCCCTGCAATTCTCCCACCAGATAATTTGCTGCGAGTTTTATCGCCTTTTTTTCATCTGCTTTCATTTCTCCAGATTTCTTTTTATCCAGTAATTCGCTTACTACATTCTCAAAAAACCCTGCAGTGTCCTTATCTGCTGTTATTACGCTACAGTTCTCATCACTGAGATTATATTCTTCTTTAAAACGCTTTTCTTTTTGATGGGGTAATTCAGGCAAACTTCTTCTTAACTCTTCTATATATTCATCTGTAAAAATCATAGGGGGAATATCTGGCTCTGGGAAATATCTATAATCATCTGCATTTTCTTTTTTTCTTTGAGAAACAGTTTTACCTTTGTTGTCATCCCAACCACGAGTTTCTTGTACTATGGTCTCTCCAGCATCAAGTGCTTTTGCTTGCCTTTTTATTTCATAATCAATTGATTTTTCTACAACTTTAAATGAATTCAGGTTTTTAATTTCAACTTTTTGTCCACTTAGTTTGTCTTCACCTTCTTTGTGTAATGAAATATTTACTTCACACCTCATCTGACCACGCTCCATATCTGCATCAGCGATATCAAGATAACGAAAAACTTGTTGAATTTTTTGGCAAAACAGCCTAGCTTCTTCACCAGTCTCAATATCTGGCTCAGTTACAAGCTCCATAAGTGGTACTCCCGCACGATTTAAATCTACTAGTGTATAATTAGCACCTGTTGGATGTGTAGATTTACCCGTATCTTCTTCCATATGAATTCTAGTAATTCCAATTTCCCTCTCACCTATCTGAATTTTTCCCAGTCCACAAAGTGGCATGTCAAACTGTGAAATTTGATACCCTTTTGGCAAATCTGGATAAAAATAATTTTTTCTATCAAATTTACTCTTACGAGCTATCTCACAATTAAGTGCTAGTCCTGCTTTTTGCACAAACTCAATCGCTTGCCTATTTGGCACAGGCAAACTTCCAGGTTGAGCTGTTGTCACCGAATCAATAGAAACATTTGGCCTATCTTCCATTCCCAAATGATTTGGTGCACCCGAAAACATCTTAGACTTTGTTTTTAACTCCACATGGATTTCCATCCCAATTGTTGCTTTGTATTTTGTACTCATAAAATATTAGTAACCAGTAATTTAAATTATTATTTATGATATATTTATCTATTATCCCCACTACCTCCTATTTTACCTCTTTCAAGTCTAGAATACAATTTTTCGATATTACCCTGAGCGATTTCATCTAAATTTATATCAAGCTCAGTAGCCAATTGTGCTATATACCAAAGCACATCTCCTAATTCTTTGCCGATTTCTGTTTTTTTATCTTCTGTTAATTCTCCATTATCATCTCTCAAAACTTTTTTAATTTTCTCAGCAATTTCACCTGACTCTCCCACAAGTCCAAGTGTGGGATAAATAAAATTATTATTCTTATCAGGATAAAGTGCTGTTACACGCGATTTTTCTTGATACTCACTAAATTTCATACATTCTAAATATTATCATTAACTCTGTACAGTGTATCAAATTTAAACAAAAATTAAAAGACCTCATCTTTATTAAGACAAGGTCTTTGTGTTTACTCCTTATACTCTACTTCTGCACTTTGCAGTGCAGAAATAAACTCCTCAAATTCTTCATGATTCTTCAAAACAAAACCTCCTGAAGAACCGACAAAAGCGACGCTGGAAATAATTACTCCTATTTCCTCTCCGTTCTTGTTCTTATATTTTAATCTTAAATCTGCAGAAGAAGCGTTAGATGACCGGCCACTTCTTTCAAAAACAACTAATCTTGCCTTTTGCATAATTTTATTCCCTCCTTATTTATACAAAATTTTCAGGAAAACGACGATCAAAACTGTGACCCGGAAAGAGTTTACAAAACTCTTTTTGAAGCGGAATCATTACCTCACGCATAGATGGCTCTGCCGCCTTAGAAGTCCTCATGTGAAAAATGTGATTCCACTCTACCAAATTTGCAAAAACAATAATTTCTGTTTTACATGAATTTGGTAAAACTGTGCGAGCTGCTTGTGGCGAAGATGTTTTAAGAAGTTTCAGATATTGATCCTCCTCAAACAACATCGACTTCTCCCAAATTTTGTACTCCTCTGAACCTTTTTTGAAAAACATCGGTTCAATAAATGTCACGCGATTGCCAAACTTATCATCTGAATATCGACAATACCGTTGTGATTCCTGCAAAAAAGAACAAGGTCTATGACGAACAATCTCATGCGTCACTGCACGATTAACAATAAATTTCACTGCAATATGACGATGACACAAAAACTGTTCAGAAGATAAGTTGTTCTCCAATGTTTCCAGCGGACAGTGAATAACATCACCATAATTTTTGTTTATACCACGAAAATCTGAATCAATATCTTCAAAAAGAAATGGGTATACTTCCTCCAGTTTTTGTGCAATTATACTTGTAATCACACAATCGGGATAAAGCATTGCCATTTCTCTAAATGCCCGAATACTTCCTGTAATTAAAATTTTTCTATGATCAATAGAAAGTTTATCAGGTGAAATATCATCAATTATCAAATATTTCGGCATTAAATTTACCAATTCATAAACATTTATTGAATGCATTTGAACAATGAACGTCTTTACACGCATTTCCAATGTGGAATTATGGCCATGTTCAGCCATTTTTTTACAAAAGATTGGTGCTGAATTTTGTGTAATTGCATCCTCGCTTTTGTAACAAATGCGTCCGCAATATTCTAAACCAATTGGCACACTTTGTTTATCCAAGTGTGACAAAATTTCAAACGATGCCGGTACTGTTATTAACTTCCTTCTCTGTTTCATGTATCAACCCCTCTCTTGATTTATTTATCTGCAAAACAACTTGTTAAACAACAAAAAAGTTAATCTGATACGATTAACTTCCCTAAGTATTGCACTTTACAACGTATTAGTCAACTATCTAACTCAAGTCTTTTTTCAATTATTTTATCAATTTGTTTATTTAATTTTTCCAGTGTGCCATTATTATCTATAGTCACAGTGGCAATATTTTTTAATTCTTTAATAGTTGTTTCTGTTTCTAGCTTATGATCATTTTTAAACTCTTCAAAAGTTTTCATTTTATCATCTTGCTTTTCATCACGACCAATTAATCTATCATAACGCACTTTTATATCAGCATCCACATACACAAGCACAAACTCTCGCATTTCTTTTAAATATCTTAAATCTTGAATACGCCTAATACCATCAATTACAATAATTTTATTATCATCATTTTTTATATCTTGTGCCAGTGCATATGCCAAAATATCCTGACCATAATATTTACGCAATCCCAATGAAAGACTGGCAAAGTTTTCTCTCACAACATCAAGATGCACTCTTTGTAAAATATCTTTTAAGATATCAGAAAAACGATATTCGCTAGCATTATATTTTTGCACTAAATATTTTGTTACACTTCCCTTGCCACTTGCTATTTCCCCTACTGTCCCAATAATAATCCTATTATTTTTCATAATTATTGTTCTGATTTTATAAACTTATCTATTTGCTTATATAGTTCTTCCAAACTTCCATCATTATCTATAACAATATCTGCAAATTTTTTCAATTCTTTTATTTGTCTCTCTGCCTCACGAGCTCTATCCTTTTGAAATTCTTCAAAAGTTTTACCTTTATCATCCACATTTTCTTCCCTTTGTGCAATCCTTTCGTGACATTTTTTAATATCTGCCTCCATATAAACAAGTTTGAATCCGGACAATTTTTTCAAATGTTCTATATCACCCAATCGCCTCACTCCATCTACAACTACAATATCACTTTGAGCATTTTTTGCGTCTCCTGCCATAGCCTTTGCCAAAACATCTTCTCCATAAGTCTCTCTCAACATTGTAGACATTGTTTGCAGATTTTCTCTAATATTTTCTTTATGAATTCGCGAAAGTGCATCTCTCAAAATATTTGAAAAACGATATCCAACAGCCCCGTATTCATCTTGTAAATATTTTGCTACCGTACTTTTACCACTAGCCATTTCACCTGTTAAACCAATTATGATTTTTGCCATACACTTAATAATTATAAACAATTCAACTTTTTTTTCGTTTACTTAATTTAATTTGATGTTTTGGTAGATACTGACGTAATTTTACACCAGAAGTTTCGAACATTTTGCGCGCAGCTTTAAAAATATCCATATCCGCATACTTATCAGAAGTATAAATTACTTCTTTAATACCACCTTGAATAATTGCCTTTGCGCATTCATTGCATGGAAACAAATTAACATATAAACGACAACCTTTTACAGAACTATTTGCATTCATAATTGCATTAGCTTCTGCATGCACAACATATGCATATTTTGTTTCAAGTGTTTCACCTTCTCTACACCACGGCAACTCATCATCATGACATCCTCGAGGAAATCCATTATATCCAAGTCCTACAATTACATTCTGTTCATTTACAATGCATGCACCAACTTGAGTTGATGGATCTTTTGAACGTTTTGCGATCAAATCACTCATAAGCATAAATGCCTCATCCCAATCAAGATATTCTTTTCGTTTATCATTCTTCATTGCCAAATTTAAAAATTTATTTTTTAACTACAACGTTTTTTCAAAATTTCTTTCATAGCATCATCTACTTGCCATAATAATTCATCCATAGAACCTTCATTTTTTATCACAAAATCAGCGCTTTCACCAATTTTTGGAATAGCTTTTTCTGTTTCAGATTCTGCCTCAAATTTTTTGAATTCTTCAAGACTTGTATCATCATCGCTTTTCTCTCCACGACTTGTGACACGCTTCCAGCGCAATTCTTGATCAGCTGTTACATACATTATATAATTATTTTCAAACGAACGAATAAATTCTAAATCCATCATCATACGCATACCATTAACACACATAATACCATTATGTTGATGAACATATCTCAACACTCCTTTATGCAATACATCCTCACCAAATCTTTCTTTGAATATTGTATACAACCATGCTTGATCTTCTTTTGAAGATTGCTCAAAAAATAAGTCTAATGCTTTTTTGAGAGGACGTCCAAATCTAAGTAAGTCCACATCATATCTACGTTTTAAATAATGAGCTACTGTATCTTTACCACTTCCGGTTTCTCCCACCAATCCAATAACAATTTTATCTCTATACATAAATTTAAAAATAAAATGACTTTTTACTTATAAAGTATATAGTAAATATTTATCTGTTGCAAGCAAAGTGGAAGCACGTTACTAGCAATTAGTAACCAGTCACCAGTAATGAGTCATAAATCAATAATTAAAGGAAATTTTTAAAACCCCACACTATCCAGTGTAGAGTTTTGTTCTATAATATTTAATAAGAAAGTCTATCATCAATTACTGGTCACTTTCTTATTAACTACTTAATCTTAACTGCCGGACCCATAGTTGAACAAATACTTGTATTTGCAATTAATTGACCTTTGTGTGCATCATTTTTACAAGCTTGTAATGCTTCAATAAATGCATTGTAATTTTCAGTCAATTTTTCTCCACCAAATGACACTCTTCCAATAACTTGATGAACATTACCAGTACTATCATTTTTAAAACTTGATTTTCCTTTTTTTAGAGATTCTACAGCATCTTTTACATTTAGAGTCACTGTATCTGTTTTTGGACTAGGCATTAATCCTCTAGGACCCAATACTCTGGCAGCGGGAGCAAGTTTCGGCATCATATCAGGAGTTGCCACTAGCACATCAACATTTGGTAAATTACCTGCCTTTATTTTATCAATAAGCTCTGTGCTTCCTACTATATCAGCACCTGCTTTTTTTGCTTCGTCAACTTTTTCTTCAGTTATAACCCCAACACGAACCTCTTTACCTGTTCCATTTGGTAATACAACACTACCCCGCACTGCCTGTTCACCATTCTTTGGATCAATATTAAGTTTTACGTGCACTTCAACTGACTCATCAAATTTTGCTGAAGCGTTTTCTTTTACAAAAACAATTGCATCTTCTATGGTCATACTTTCATCTGTGCGTTTTTCCAAAGCAGTATTGTATCTCTTTCCTCTTTTTTTCATAATATTTTCGTGGTATTAACGAGTTATCCAACTCTCCCACAATTTAAATTAATTAATTAAAAAGTTTATAAAATCAAAAATTTATTCAACAGTTATACCCATCGAACGAGCCGTGCCTTCTACTATTTTCATAGCTGATTCTACATCACTGGCATTTAAGTCCTGCATTTTAATTTCTGCAATCTCTTTTACTTGATCTTTGGTTACCTTACCAACCTTATCAGATAATGGATTGCCAGCTCCTTTTTTTACTCCTGCAGCCTTTTTTAATAATTCAGCACAAGGAGGTGTTTTCATTACAAAACTAAATGAACGATCTTCATACACCGTAATCTCAACAGGTACTATATCACCCATCTTATCTTTTGTTGCCTCATTAAATTGCGTACAAAAATCTTGAATATTTATGCCGTGTTGACCTAAAGCTGGTCCCACAGGAGGAGCTGGATTTGCTTTTCCAGCAGGAATCTGTAACTTTAACATTGTCATCATTTTTTTCTCTGCCATAATATCTAGTGTATTAGTAATTAGTAATTTAGTATATTAGCTATATTTTCTTTATTTGCAAAAAATCTAGTTCCACCGGAGTTTCTCTACCAAACACCATAACCAGTACTTTAACTTTGCCTTTTGCTTCATCAATTTCTTGAACCTCTCCATCAAAATCTTTGAATGGACCATCAATAATTTTTACATTTTCTCCTTTCTTAACATCAATACGATATTTTGGTTCTTCTTGTCCCATTTTTTTCTTGATAGATAAAATCTCTTCTGGATTAACTGGCGTCGGAGTTGTACCAAGACCGATAAAACCTGTTACATTCGGAGTATTACGTACAACGTACCATGATGCATCTGTTACAATCATTTGTACCAAAACATATCCGGGATAAATTTTTTCTTCAACTGTAACACGTTTATTGTTTCTAATTTTAATCTTCTTCTCCACAGGCACAATGACATCAAAAATATAATCTTGCATATCCATAGATTCAATACGTTGTTTTAAATTACGAGCAACATTATCTTCATATCCAGAATATGTATGTAATACGTACCATGCTTTACCATGATGTTGTGTTTGTTTTGCCATAAATATTATATTATAAAAATTTACTCTTTATATTATTTAAGAATTATATCTTTGATAAAACTACCAAACATGTAATCCAAAATGCCCAAAAATATTGCAACTGATATACTAATTACAATAACAAGTACTGTATATTGAATCGTCAACTCACGTGTCGGCCATGAAACTTTTTTCATTTCACTATATGCTTCACGTAAAAACTGTGTAATTTTATTCATATTTTTAGATTTTAAAAAAGCCCCTAAACCGGGCTCAAATTTCTTAATTTAATAATAAACGTTTTTGCTATTTTTGTCAACTAAACAAATTACTTAAATTTATATCCTTT
This sequence comes from Candidatus Moraniibacteriota bacterium, assembly GCA_027031945.1. Taxonomy (GTDB): domain Bacteria; phylum Patescibacteriota; class Minisyncoccia; order Moranbacterales. Next base: position 30 of record JALVPE010000066.1, on the reverse strand, counting down.
GAAATTAATAAGATTATCATCATGATTAAT
>JALVPE010000065.1 GCA_027031945.1 Candidatus Moraniibacteriota bacterium | reverse complement strand
ACCAGATATAACTTAAAGTATGTTATGATATAAATGTGAAAGTGAAATTATTTTGTGATTATAAAAAGTTAATAAGATTTTATACTTACTGATTGTGGTTATTTAGTGTGAAGATAGTACATTTTGCTTGTTGTGATGGTAATTAGATATTTATATTCAAAGTCACTTACGAGGTAATGTTTATATTTGTAATAATTGTTCATTATCAATGTTGCTGTTTGAAGATGAGGACATTGATGTGGTTACAGTTGATGTGCAGTGCAGTAATGGGTTAATATTATGAAGTACCTATTGGTACTAGGTATTGAATATGTATGGAGTTTGTAATATCGGTTATTGATTAAAGTTTTTTTAAATTATTTAACATTAGATTCTTATCCCAAACCTTTTGCTTAGATGGAAGGATATATTTAGTAACTTATGACTATTATAATTTTATTTTTTATTTATGGACTTATTTTTGGTAGTTTTGCTAATGTTGTAATTTCTCGTACTCGAAGTGATGAGAAACTTTTTTTGACGTGGTCACATTGTCCTAAGTGTAAAAAAAATATTAGATGGGTAGATAATATTCCTGTTTTGAGTTTTGTGTTACTTAGGGGAAAATGTCGCTATTGTGCAAAAAAGATTTCTTGGCAATATCCAGTAGTAGAGAGTGTAGTTAGTATTATTTTTGCACTTATTGGGTATTTTTATACTGTTGGTTCAATTGGTAGTTTGTTAAATGCAATTTTATATTCATTTGTATTTGCTAGTTTGGTAGTTGTATTTGTGTACGATGTAAAATATATGGAGATACCTATGAACGCAATGTGGTTAGCTATTAGCTTACTTTTTATTATAAATATTTTCACTGATTTAAATATAGGTATTTTTGGTATAAATTTTTGGAATAGTAATACTTTTTTACATAGTTTGAGTGCATTGGTTGCTTTTAGTTTTTTCTTTGGACTTAGTTATATATCAGATGAAACTTGGATGGGATATGGCGATGCATTTGTGGCAATTGCTATTGGACTAATGCTGGGTCCGATTGGGACTTTTGTAGCTTTAATGATTGGATTTTGTGTTGGTGCAATTGTTGGTGTGGCGTTAATTATTATAAAGGGCAAGACAATGAAAACAGCTATTCCATTTGGACCATTTTTAATCTTTGGCACTCTTGTTATGTTCGTGGTGCAGAATTTGTGGCCTGGTTTCTTGAATTTGTTTATTTGATGTCTCTGATAGGCACATAGGCACTATACCTACAGAATAATATTTTTTGGGATGACGCTAATATTTATAACAGAAAGATCTCTGTCTGCACAGGGATGACAGTTGAGGTTGTATAAAAGATATTTAATATTTTGGACAGACGCATAGGTACTATGTCTCTACGGAATAATATTTTTAGGATATTTGTCATAGAAAGATTTTCACTTTCGCAAGGATGACAATAGGTGCAGAGTATTATTCTGGATTTCGTGACAATTTGTGGGGAAGTGTGGTATAATAAATACAACTTTAAAATATATACAAATATAAAAATATTTTTATGAATAAAAAAGGATTTACATTTATTGAGGTGATTATAATTTTTACAATTGTTTTTATTATGACAGCAATTTTGTTAGGAACGTCATATAAAGGTAGGTCAAAAAAAGAAATCGAAAGTGTAGCACGTGAGGTAGCGGCAACAATACGTGAAGCTCAGAATTATGCACTTACCGGCAAACAAAAAGAAAATGATTCTATGCCATGCGCGTTTAAATTTAAAATATACAATAATCAATACGAAATACTTAGATCGACTCGTAACATTGATACTGCTTGTCCACCTGATGATGATGAGCATATTAACGATTCATTCCTCAAGCCGGTTCAGTTACCTAAGGGTGTGCGGATGAATAGTGTGACCGAGAGGTATAATGGTAGTAAAAATTCTAATGACGATAATGTTATATTTTTGGTTCCGTATGGTGATTTTATAGTTACAGAAAGGAAAAATGATGCAACTGATGCTAAGGGAATTGATATTCGAATTGAAAGAGGTGATGGAAGTGAAAAGTATCACATTTGTGTACATGCAACGGGTTTGATAGAAGAAATTGGATTTAATGAAAATGATTTTGCATGTTCCTTTTGATTTTAGTTGATTATAATAAATGAAAAATGTTTACTAACAAAACAAAAAGAGGTTTCTCTATTGGAGAAGTTATGATTGCAACTTTCATATTATTAGTTGGTATAATAGGTGCAATTATGTTGACTGTAAAAAGTAGCAGTAATATTAGTGATGGCAAGAAAGCTATCACAGCGGCACTACTTGCGCAAGAAGGCACAGAACTTGTGCGAAGTGTGCGAGATAATAGCGTTACTCAAAGGGGTGATGATTGTAATCAGCATAGATGTACAGCATTTGATGCGGACGCTGACTATGGATGGCCGAATATAGCTAATGGTGAAAGCGTGTGTTCTGTTGATTATAGACTTGAGGGAGATGGTAAACTTAATTGTTCTGGTTCTACTGCTGGGGAGGATTTATATATAAATAAAGATACATATTTTTATTCACATTCTCAGGGAGGTAATCATGTAAGTAATTCACATTTTAAAAGGAAAGTTTTTATACAGTATGAAACTACTGACGGAACTTTGCCAACAAGTGCAGATGTTAATAAGTTAGTGGCAAAAGTTACAAGTGTAGTGGTGTGGACTGGTGGGAAAATGCCAAATACAGCAAGTAGTATAGAATTAAATTGTAAAATAAATAAACATTGTGCATTTGCGCAAACTCGACTTACTTCATGGATAAACTACTGAGTTAGTTATTGTGGGTATTGCTTGTAAAATAATTTGATAAATAATCAAAAATGAAAAAGAATTTTTCAAAAAATAAAAATGGATTTACGCTTGTGGAAATGATGGTGTCAGTTTTTATATTTATGATAATCATGATTGCTATTGTAGATGTGTTTGCAAGACAAGTAAATACACAAAAAAAAGCACGTATCATGGAAGGAAATCTGGAAAATGCACAGTTTGCGTTGAATTATATATCAAAAACATTGAGGACGGCAACTATTGTAGGTGATGATAGCAATGGTAACTTACGTGATTATATACAAAGCGGACCTGATAATGAAGATGATTTTTATTTATATGAAATTGATAAAGGTAATGGATTTATTGTATACGATTTTTCACAAGAGGCTTGTATACGTTTTACATTTAGAGAAAACTATAATGGATACGAGCCAAGTGCATTATGGATGGAGTCAGATACTATAGTTGGCGTTAATGAAGTGGATAAATGTATTGGAAATTCTGGAGTATGGCAACCATCAAGCCCTACTTATAAAGTACAACGATTAACTAGTGGTAATGTAACAGGTACATTTGCTGTTGCGCCGACAAGGTATATGGATCACAAAGATTCGCGAACTACTGATACTATGGGTAGAGCAACAATTGCTATGAAAGTAGAACCAAAAGAAGGTGCAGAACATGAACATGTAGAACCAATTTATATACAAAGTTCTGTGGCACTTTATGATTATCCTTCTGATTTAAGTTTTTAATATAATTAAAAAATAAAAAATGAATAAAATAACACGAAATAAAAAAGGATCTATTTTGGTTTTTGCACTTATAGTATTATCTTTTATTTTACTTGCAACTTTTTCGCTTTCATCAATTGCTAGGATTGAACGTGAAAGTGCTGATATTTCTGTTAATTCATCTACAGCATTTCAACAAGCTGACAAGGGGATGGAGGATTTTTTGCAACAAATTTATAAGGATTTGGATCAAAATGATACTTTGAATGATATGGCAGATGCTCTTGGTAGTTATTATAAATGTTGCGGTAAAAATGGACAAAGTTGTAATACTAATGGAGGTCCGGCACGTATTGGAGATCAAAATACACAATTTATTATTACAGCATACAAGGATGAAGGAGATACAGTGACTGAAACAGTAAACAGTCAAAGTAAGGAGACTGGCGGTTGGAGACACGTAATTCCAATTAAAGATTGTGATACCAAACTTGCTGATGTAGCCAGGTTTCGTTCAACTGGAAATCATAATAATGCGGCACGTGCGGTATTTTTGCGGTTAAGGGATAGCTTGTCTCGTGGTCTAGTTGCACATTGGTCTTTTGAAGACAGAGCACAAAATGCCAGATTGGAAAATAATCATGAGGATAGAATATCTTTCATAGCACAGGATTTTTCAAAACAAAATCATTTTCTCACACTTTGCAAAATGCGTGATGATGATGGAGATATTCCAGTTGATACAGATGGTGATGGACATGATGATGCTAAAATAAAAGAATTTACAAATTGTTTTCATGATGAGACTAATGGTATGAGTCCAAAGAGGGGTTACACTGATAGTTCAATGGGTCACTCTGATAGTGATGATGAACATGATACTTCCGGTTCTTGGGTAAAAGGTATCGTTAAAGAACAGGACAATATGGGCAATGGAGCGCTTGGAGATGGATCCAATTCTGAGGCCTTGAAATTTAATGGTTCAACATATCTTGCGACATATTATGATAGTAGTTGCGATTCAGATGTAATAAATTGTATAAATAATACAGATGATAAGCTTAATGTTGATGATGGAATTGCAATTTCGATGTGGGTAAAGGAAAATACTGCAAATGGAGCAGGTTATTTGATTTCTAAATATGATAACAATAAAGGATATGAAGTATATATTGATTCCAGTGGTAAAATATGTTTTCAATTAAATAATAAGAATGTTTGTTCAAGTAGCTCCGAATTTGATGATACAAATTGGCATCATGTTGTTGTAAATTGGCGAAAAGTAGATCAAAATATGAATATTTTTGTTGATGGCGTACAAATAAATGTAAATTCAAATAATTCTTTTGCAAATTCTATTGGAGATACAGAGGGTGTGATTGTGGTAATTGGCGCTCAATATAATTCTGGAATAAGTAATTATTTCACAGGAGATATAGATGATGTGCGAATATGGAATCGTGCGTTGACAGAAGAAGAAATTATGAAATTATGTGTAAATAGTGTTAAGGATACTGATGATAATGGTGCTTGTGATATACCCAATAATTAATTACAAATTGCAGGTTTTGATTGAATAAATTTAAGGAATGTCTGCAAAACTCACAAAAATCATAACTTCCAAAATTTGTCTGCAAATCATTTTTCTTGAAAAGCCTTATACTATAAAGCATTTTAAGAGAAAATGATTTTCGACTAAATTTTGAAAATTCTACTAATTTGGAGTTTTGCAGACCTTCCTTAATAATTTTTGTGTAGGAACTGGTTTTTGGCTAGTTCTTTTTGTTAATTTATATGCTCTGGTATAGTTAGGATGTACGTTTGAAGGTAGAATCATATATAAAGCTATCTGATAAAGTGACTGTTATGGTAATGTGTCATTCCTGTGGAGGCAAGAATCTTATCTTAACATTTAAATTTTTTACTGTATTTTTTGAAAGATTCCAGCTTACGCCCTGTGTCAGACGGTACAAGGGCTACGTGGGAATTACAGGTTTTTAAAAGTTAAAAATAAATTAAGAAATTAAAAAAACAAATAAGAAAGTTTTTATTCATCATTTAACCAGCGATTAAGTCGGTAAACTCAAAACCATCAGATTGAAATCTGGCAGTCGTTTATTTTGTGGTACAATGTTTAAGTAGAAAAAATATACAAATATATATATTTGTGAAATTTAATTCTTTTAAAGTTATAATTTTTTTATAGAATTTAAGAAAATACAATGGTTATAAAATTATCAAAAAAAGAAGCTAAAAAGCGTGTTAAAAAATTGACTAGTGAAATTGACAGACTCCGATTGCTTTATCATGTTAAGGATGACCCGACAATTGATGATGTGGTGTATTCATCACTTATGGATGAGTTGCGTGGTTTGGAAGAAGTATATCCAGATTTAAAAAGTCCTACGAGTCCGACACAGCGAATTGGTGGGACACCGCTTGAAAAATTCAAAAAAACTCGACATTTAGTGCGACAGTGGTCGTTTGATGATCTTTTTGATTTTGAGGAGCTTAAAAAATGGAAAGAAAAAGTAATACGCATGATGGTAAAAAAAGGTTTTAAAGAGAAACCTAAATATTGTTGTGAAATTAAAATTGATGGATTAAAAATTATACTTACGTATAAGAATGGGAAACTTGTAACTGCTGCAACACGGGGTGATGGTGTGGTAGGTGAAGACGTAACGCACAATATCAAGACTATTCATAGTGTACCATTGGAATTGCCATATCCGATTGATATTGTAGTAGTGGGTGAAGTATGGCTACCTGAAAAAGAATTAAAGAGAATTAACGATGAGCGAAAAAAGGTTGGTGAAACTCCTTTTGCAAATGCACGTAATGCCGCAGCTGGTTCTATAAGACAATTGGATTCCCGTATTGTAGCTGGTAGAAAATTAGAAATGTTTGTTTATGATATCGATTTGTTAGAAAAAAATGACAAATATTTAACTACACCAAAAACTCAAATTGAAGAATTGAAATTGTTAGAAAAATTAGGTTTCAAAACAAATAAATCATATCAATTATGTAAAAACATTGATGAGATTGAATCGTTGTATAAATCATGGATAGATAAAAGGAATAAACAGGAATACGCAATTGATGGCATTGTAATAAAAATTAATGATATAGATATTCAAAGTGCTTTGGGCTATACGGGGAAAAGTCCACGGTTTGCTATAGCTTATAAATTTCCAGCAGAAAAAACTACGACAGTAGTAGAAGACATTAGAGTGCAGGTGGGTCGTACCGGGGTACTTACTCCGGTTGCTCATCTGCGACCAGTGAGTGTAGCTGGTACAACAGTAAGTAGAGCAACGCTTCACAATGCCGATGAAATTGCACGACTTGGTGTAAAAATTGGAGATACGGTTGTAGTTCAAAAAGCTGGAGATATTATTCCGGAAATTATTGAAGTGCTTATAAATATGCGTACAGGAGATGAACGTGAATTTGATATGGAGAGTGCTTGCCGTGAAGTATGTGGTGGTCCAATCATCAAAGATACAATTGGTGTGAAAGGAGAAAGTGAAAGTGCGGCATATTATTGTAAGGATAAAAATTCTTTTGCAATTCAAAAGGAGCGGTTGAGTCATTTTGTATCAAAAAAAGGTTTAAATATTGAAGGTTGTGGTGAAAAAATTATTGAACAACTTATGAATGAAGGAATTGTTTCAGATGCGGCTGATATTTTTGAACTTAAGATTGGGGATATTGATAATTTGGAGCGTTTTGCAGACAAATCAGCACTAAATCTTATTGATGCAATTAATGTTGCAAAAAAAGTTAAATTAGAAAAGTTTTTATTTGCACTGGGCATTCGTTATATAGGAGAAGAAACAACAATTCTTATTGTAAATAATTTGGATAAAATAACAAAAGATGAGATTAATAATTTGAAGGATTTGAAAAATATATTTTCTAGAATAACTGTGGAACAATTGGAAAATATTGATGGTATAGGCAGTAAAGCGGCGACTAGTTTTGTTGCATGGTTTAGTGATGTAAAGAATCAAAAAATGCTTGAGAGGATGTATAAATTGGGTGTAGATATTATTGTGGAGAAAAATACAGAGGTAAATGAGAAAATATCAGGTAAAACTTTTGTATTAACAGGAGCACTACCAACAATGTCACGTGATAAAGCGAAGGAATTGATTCGTAACGCCGGAGGAAAAATTGTTTCGACTGTAAGCAAAAATACAGATTATATAGTTGCAGGTCAAAAAGCAGGTTCAAAGTTGCAAAGAGCTAAGGAGTTAGGGATAGAAGTTATAGATGAAGAACAATTACAAAACTTATTATAATATTTGTTTGAATAGTGTTTTTGATAATTTGATATGGCGGATTGTGTAAATATTGATAATGACATATAATGAAAACAATATTATTAGTTGATATAGTTTATGACGGAGGAAAGTAATGGAACAGGTGCAACAGAAAAATATCCTGTAAAAAACATGCAGTCACGATTTAACGTAGTGCAAGCATGACAAATACAAAACTAATTTTAGGTGATATTCTTTTGGAAGATGGATCATCTGGCATAAGTGCCCTTTTTAATGATATTATAAATAATAATGCATATACTGGTGATGATTTGTTTTTTGATGATTATTATATAAATGATGACTTGTCATCGAATGTTAAAAATTTAAATTCAATGGATTATAATGTATAAAGATAGCGTTGGAAATTAAAGTAATAAATTAAAGATATAGTTTATGGAACTTACAAAAGATGAAATACGTGATATAGCAACATTAGCAAGAATTGGTGTTACTGATGAAGAGGTAGACACTTTTCAAAAAGGTTTATCTGATGTATTGGGGTATTTTAAAAAATTACAAGAAGTGGATACAGAAAACGTAGAGGAAATCGGGCATATAACGGGTATAACAGATATTTATCGTTCTGATTCCGTGCTTGAATTGGATGAGAAAGGTAAAAAAGCTATAATGGACAATGTGCCAGATAAAAAAGATAATTATATCAAAGTTAAAAGTGTATTATAAACTAAGACATAAGTATGCAGTGGAGTAGGATAATTATTATTCAAAGTTCTGCATATTTATAGATCTACAATTTGAAATATGATTCGAGATTTACATGAAAAATTATTAAACGGAGAAGTAAGTGCAATTGAGCTTGTTCAAAAGCATTTAAAAACAATTGATGAAAAGGATAAAGAATTAAATGCTTTTTTGACTGTAACAAGAGATATTGCTCTAAAACAAGCTTCTAAAATTGATGAAAAAATAAAAAAAGGAGAAAAAATAGATCTTTTGGCAGGTTTACCTTGTGCATTGAAAGATAACATTTGTTTAAATGGAACAAAAACAACGGCGTCTTCAAAAATACTTGAAAATTATGTTGCACCTTATGATGCAACTGTTTCAGAGCGTATAAAAGATGCGGGCGCAGTTATACTTGGTAAAACAAATCTTGATGAATTTGCATGTGGGGGTAGTACAGAAACTTCTGCATTTGGTCCGAGTAAAAATCCAATAGATACAAGTCGTGTACCGGGAGGTTCTAGTGGCGGAAGCGTTGTATCTGTAGCTTCTGACGAAGTTGTATGGGCATTGGGAACTGATACCGGTGGTTCTGTTAGACAACCGTCAAGTTTTTGTGGAACAGTTGGATTGAAACCTACATATGGACGCGTATCTCGTTATGGTATTATTGCTATGGGATCAAGTCTTGATCAGGTTGGTCCCATAACAAAAACTGTAGAAGATGCAGCTATTGTATTATCTAGAATTGCAGGGCGTGACGAAATGGATGCAACTAGCGCAAAAAGCAGTGATAAACCATATGAAGATTATTGTGTGGGAGATATCAAGGGAGCAAAAATTGGTGTGCCCAGCGAATATCTGGGAGAAGGATTGGATGAGTCTGTGAAAGAAGTGTTTATGAATGCAGTAGAAAAATATAAAGAATTGGGAGCTACCATAGTGGATGTAAAATTACCACACACTGAATATGCATTGGCAACATATTATATTATTATGCCGGCGGAACTTAGTTCGAATTTGGCTAGATTTGATGGAATTCGTTATTCCAAGGTGGAAGGAGTTGAACCTGAGACAGTTTTGGATCAGTATTTAGAGACACGTGGTAAAGGTTTTGGTCCGGAAGTCAAAAGACGTATTATGTTAGGAACATATATACTGTCAGCAGGATATTATGATGCTTATTATAAAAAAGCTCAAAAAGTTCGTTCACTTATAAAAAAGGATTTTGAAAATGTTTTTGAAAAAGTAGATTATATATTTACACCAACTTCACCGGAGTTAGCATTTAAGTTTGGTGATAAAACAGATGATCCTCTCAAAATGTATTTATCAGATATTTACACGGTAACTGCAAATTTAGCCGGGGTGCCGGCAATTTCAATTCCAATCGGAACGGTGGAGGTTGATGGAAAAAATTTACCAGTTGGTGGGCAACTTATGGGAAAATGGTTTGATGAAGAGGGTATACTTAATGCAGGACATACATTTGAAATAAATTCATAATTATACTAAAAATGTTATGGAGGATGTTTTTGTTACAATATGGGCAGCGGTCCAAGATGGATACTTTGCCTTTTTACACAGTAGGACTTTTTTTGTAATTAAAATATTTCTTGTTATTTACACAACTGTTTTGGTGGTAGATGTGTTATTATTAGCTTATTTGAGTGATGTGCGTAAACAATTGCGTAAGTTAAGTAGAGGTGTGGCAAATACGAAAGTCTCAAAAAAAGCAGATATACGAGAATGGACATCGATTATGGATAGATTAAATTCTAAAGATGAAAAACAATATAGAGTAGCGTTACTACAGGCAGATCAGTTTGTGTATAAATCATTAGAAACACAAGGCTATAATGGGACAAATTTTGCAGAACGTATTTCACAAATTCCACCAAATTCTTATTCTGCATTAGAAGCTGCACGTGATGTACATACTCTTGTTACACAAATTGTGCGTGATAACAATTTTCGTATTACAAAAGAACAGGCTCAAAATGCACTCGGTGTGTATGAAAAATTTTTGCACAATTTGGATGTTTTATAGATTTACTAAATGGTAATTGTATAAATAGTTGACAGCATACTTTTGGCGTGGTACAATTTTTTCTGTGCATTAAATATATGTTTTATATATTATTATAGCGGGGTAGAGCAGTCTGGCAGCTCGTCTGGCTCATAACCAGGAGGTCGTAGGTTCAAATCCTACCCCCGCAACACGCTTAGTTGAAAGTAAAAAAGTTGAAAGTTTGTAAAGTATATACTTTGATTCTTTTGACTTTCAACTTTAAAACTGAGTTTATGTCAGGGTAGCTCAGTTGGTTAGAGCGCGGGACTCATAAGCCCGAGGTCGAGAGTTCAACCCTCTCCCCTGATACATATGAAAAATTAAAGATGAAGCATGTTGGGGGCGTAGCTCAGCTTGGTTAGAGCGTCTGCCTGTCACGCAGAAGGTCGCCGGTTCGAGCCCGGTCGTCCCCGCAAAGATAAAAAAATTGTTTATGGTGTAAACGATTTTTTTTATTTCTAATAACGTCAGACTCTTTGTTGATAGGTGTGGAAATATTATTGTGAGATGAGAATTTATAAACTTCACATCATTTCCGCGTAGCTTACCTGTCTGGTAGGCAGGGCGGAAGCCTTAGTGATAAACACAACAAAATCTATAATAGTAAAAGATGCCCACCATTGTCTACTGGACAGGCAAACTACGCAGGCATGACAAGTTAAATGAATTATATATTTAGTGTGAACAGTTGATTTTATTAGATAAACACTATGTGTTAAAGCTTATACACCACACTTATTATAGAGCCAAACGTCATTGACATAAATTTCGGTGAGAGTAGTTAACGTAATATTAATTACTCTTTTTAATTTTTAATATAATAGTAAATTTCAAATAAAAAAAGGTCTTCAATGCAAGAATGCGTATGAATCCCTTTTGAAAAAATATCGGAAAAAATAAATTTTTTCCCTGTAATCCAGGTGGGTTTCATGCCCCAGTCATATTTTTGGATAAAGGTTAATTTTCTTTCCACAAAAACATGACTGGGTTATTCAGCATGCTATTCTGAAGACCTTTCATCATCATTATATACATCATTAATTAAGTTTGTCAAAGTTAGATTTTGTAATAAAAAGATATCACGGAACTGTGAAAAAATAATTTATTTATATATTGTTAAAAAGTGATCTTGATTATGCAATAGTACATTTTTATGTTATACTAAAAAAGTAAAGAACTCATCTAGGGTTTTGAAAAATACTCCTAAAATTAATCATAGAAAAAGCAATATAC
>JALVPE010000064.1 GCA_027031945.1 Candidatus Moraniibacteriota bacterium | reverse complement strand
GTATAGAAAAGGTAATAGAAAATAATTTTGAAATGGAAGAAAAGTACAAAAAAAGAATTAAAGGATTTTTCCCCTTACATGATAAGAGAAATTGTGAAAGGATTTATAGTGAGATTATAAAATTATAATTATGAGCAAAAAAACAACTATTTCAGTGATTATTCCATATTTTAATGCAGATAAATATATAGAAGAAACTTTGCAAAGTTTATTTAATCAGACAATATTACCAGATGAAGTAATTATTGTAAATGATGGTTCAACTAGTGATGAAGCGTTAAATAAATTAAATGATATTCAAAAACAATATAGCGTTGAAGTTTTTCACAAGAATAATGGTGGAATATCTAGTGCATTAAATTATGGTGCCAAAAGAGCTGATGGTGATATTATATTTCAACTAGATGCAGATGATATCATTCTTCCAAATTATCTAGAAAGCTTTATGAATGTTTTTGAAAAAAAAGAAAATATTGATGGGGTTACTTGTGGTTACAAGATGTTTTATGATGGTGTTGATATAAATAATGAAGGAAATTTTCATCGTCAATACATGCCAGAAGGCTTATTGCAACCAAAAATATTTTTTGAAAATTGTGCTGGAGGTTCAAATAGTGCTTTTCGCAAGGAAGTTCTAGATAGAATAGGATACTGGGACGAATCATTTACGAGTTTTCAAGATTGGGGAATGTGGTTGAAGTTTGTGCAATACAATTTAAAACAATACATTATACTAGAATACTTATATTTATATCGTGTACACAAGAGTAGTGATTTGCAGAGGAAGGATATAATGAAAAAAATTCAAAATCAGTTAGCAAAATATAAGTGTAAAACAGAACATAAAACATGTACAAAATCTTTAGAACAATATGAGTTGGATAAAAAAACTTTTTACAATACTCAAAAAATTAAGCCAAAAAATGATAGAAAAATTCAAAATGATTTTTCATTTCATAGGCTTAAACAATTATATAGAGAGTTTATATTGTGTGTCGGTAGAGAGGGTGTTAAAAATAGTATAAAGCGTGCAAAAAATTATATTAAATATGGAGTGGGTAAAAAATAATGCTAATTTTTGGGCACATACCAAGCAATACCCTCATACTTCCAGGTATAATCATCATAATGATTTATAACATAATCTTTTTCTTCCGCACTTGCTGTGTAGAAATGATGTCTGTTTTTCTTTGACCAAAACCTATATACGGGTTTTGTGTTTGGTTGGGGTGTTGAGTATGCATAATATGCAGTGCCCTCATACTTCCAAATATAATCATCATAGTGTGATATTACATAATTCTTTTCTGTTTCACTTGTCGTGTAAAAATGACCTCTATTTTTTTTACTCCAGAATCTATATACGGGCACAACTCCTGAAGTAGTATCATCTGGAGTGTTGTATGCAACGCCCTCATATTTCCATATATAATCATCATAGTGTGATATTACATAATTCTTTTCTGTTTCACTTGCCGTGTAAAAATGACCTCTATTTTTCTTTGACCAAAATCGATATATTGGAGTTGTTGGCTCAGCTACAGAAAAAGAAATTGCATAATCAGTATCATTTTTTGTATTAGTTGATGTATTATTGCATTTTATATAATATGTGTACGTTAATCCATTTGTGAGACCATTAACCATATGTGAATGATATGTTCCTGATGATTCGGATGTCATTGTATAAGGCATTGAATCGTAATTTTGATTTGGTATGGCAGAATATTTACAAGTTGCGCTTATATTTGTGTTGAGTGATATCGTGGTGTTGGTCGTATTTTGTGGTAGTGTAGCATTGGATGTTGGCGTGCGATTAAAACGAGTAGGCGCAATAGTAAATCCAATATTGTTCGATAAATCTAGTAATGAATTATTTGCATTTAAGCGACCGCCAGTTGCTATTTTTGATGATAAAGACAAATCATCAACATTATCAAGAATTAAATCTTTTACTTGTGTTTGTGTTAATGTGTTGTTGTGTGCATAGAGAATTGCACTAACGCTAGCAGTATACGGTGTTGCAAATGATGTGCCAGATCCGATAGCATATTGCCATGAATTGTTAAGATATCCAAATCCGATAATGTCTTCTCCTGGAGCGACGAGATCTACACTTGTTGCACCATAGTTAGAAAAAGATGTTAAATGATCATCTGAATCAGAAGCACCAACACAAATGATATTTGTAGATGTATAGTTACATGGATATATTGGTGTTGCATCATTATTATCTCCAATTTCGTCGCTACCACCATTGCCTGATGAAGTTACAAAAATGCCACTGAAAGCATCAATTGCATCTTTTTCACTTTGGGAAAATGACTCACTTCCAAAACTTGCATTGATGACTTTTGCACCATTATATTTTGCAAAATTAATTGCTTTTATTTCTTCTGATACAGTTAAATCAAATCTTATAGCCATTGTTTTGATTGTGTTGTATCTACTTATTCCAGCAATCCCATCAGTGTTATTTGTTGTTGATGATATTATGCTAGCAATAAATGTACCATGTCCTTGATAGTCACTATTTGAGTTTGTAGTGTCATCTGGGTTATTGTCATCATCTATGTAATCCCATCCATGATTTGGACATCCGCCAGAAATTGGTGTATTTGTATCATCAACACATCCTGTCCCATCCCACATATTTTGTGCGATATCTTGTGCACTATAATGCACACCACTATCAATAATAGCGATGGTTGTTGATGTTGCATTGCCATCCTCAACATTCCACATTTCTGTTGTATCTATATCGGCGTCGGTTGCACCACCATTTGTGCCATTATTGTAGTGTGCCCATTGATTATTGAAATATGAATCATTAGGTGTCCAAAAGTATTGTCTTATATAATTTGGTTCAACATATTCTATATCATCACTTTTTTTAAATTCATTTATGAGTTCTTCTGTTGATTTTGTTTTTGATTTTAATACTGCTATATTTATATTTTTAAAATTATTTTGTAATTCGAGCGAATCTTTAGTTTTTTTATCAAGTGACAAAAAATTTAAAGAATTTATATTTTTATGATCTTTATATTTTAGGATTACTTCACCTTCAACATAGTTTTTTGTAGGAGCAATTGATTGTTGTAGAGGGACGGCAGGCAATTGTTTTGTTGCATGAGTAACAAATGGTAAAAAACAAAAAAGAACTGCTACAAATAATATTTTAATTTTTATATATTTTTTCATTTATAATTTTTAATTAGATTATTTCATTATGTTATCGATAAAATCTTCATTTATTCTATTTTTGCACTGCTTTTCTATTCCACCATCTTGTATTTCTGCACATTTATCAATATCATCTTCCGCAATCGCTTTATCACGTAAGCAATAGTCTTTGTTTAATCCAGTTAAGTCTTCACAGGAATCTGAATTAGTCTCTGTGTGTGGCGATAATCCACAAACCTGTAAGCAATATTCTTTTTTATCTTCATTTGCAATTGTAGCACAATTATTATCACAATCTGTTCGTGTGATATCGTATTTTGCAGTTTTTGTAGTTACTGTGTCACTTTCTTGTGAATTATCCAAATCTTCATTTTCTGTGATTGAAGTGTCTGTTGTTGGTATATTGGTAGTATCAGAAGAAATGTCTGTTTGTGTAGGAGATTCAGTTGTTGTTTCATCATTTTTAAAATCTCTATCAATAAAAAGATTGACCACATAGTAGGCTAATGTTGCAAAAATTATTATGTAGATTGTTATTAGGAGTTTTTTCATAGAGTTGAATAATTGTGGTTATTTAGTTAATCAGTCATCTGTAATCAGTCATCAGATTGAATTACTTATTTTATTATTTATTGATTTTATGAATTGATTTAATCTTTTTGATAAATTTTCATATCTTGTGAATATTTCTCTAGCTTTGTCTTTATCTAAATATTTTAAAATGAGGCATTTCATCAAATAATGTTCCATGCTCTCTCCTTTCCTCTTTCTGAGTTTTTTACCATTTACTTCGACACTGAAAATTTGATTTATTGCTAAATGTAATTCATTTATCATTTTCTTCCAAACCGGGAAAATCGTTGTCTTAGCCCTATTTTCGGGACCACTGGCTCAAAAGTGCTTCCTGCCAGTGTCCAGGGTTGGAAAGGATTTATATTCTGCCATCCCTTCAAA
>JALVPE010000063.1:1197-12240 GCA_027031945.1 Candidatus Moraniibacteriota bacterium | reverse complement strand
AAATTTTCTTTTGTTGAAACTTTTTTGCCGCTTTTCTTTTCCAAATCTTTGCGAGCTTTACCCGCTACCGAACCGCCTTTTTGTGCGGCAACTTTGTTTTCTGACAATCCTTGCGTGTCAATGTTTTTGGCGATTTCAGTTGTTGCCGCCTCACCCAGCATTGTAAAAATCAATTCCAAGTCATTCATATGATCGCGCAAATTTTCTCTTTTCAGTTTTTTAAATTTTTTGTATTCACTCGGTGTCATTCCAAAAGTCGCTTTTGAAATTTCCGCCGTCAAAATCGCATATTCTTGTCCTTCTTTTACTCCGCGCTTTTGCCACTCATTGGTAAGTGTGGCACGCACTTCAATGCCGCGCATTCGTTTCTCAATCCAGCTGTCGGAATACCCCTTGGCTTTATAAAGCGCTCTTGTGCGCTTGGTAGCCAGTTCGGGATCCTCAATTTCTTGCACGCGTTCGTATCCCACACGCGCCAACCAGCGTTTAAACGGTTCGGCCTTGGGAGACGGTATAGATTGAATAATACGAAAAATACTCTCAGTATTGGCACAATTCAACTTTTGCATACCACCTTTTGTTTGTATCGGAAGGGGGGTGGCAATTTGCCCCCACCCTTTGGCAAGTTCAGGATCTCTGCGACGCATATCTTTAATATACCCTTTTGGTTGTTTGGAATCTGTCAACGCCGCCACTACATCTTCAATCACAAACCACCACTCGCCATCCTTGAGTGTTTTACGAATTTCCTTCTTTTGAAAAATCGCAATTTTGGTTGTCGTTATTTTTTTGCTCATAATCTTAAACTCAATTTTTCCAAATTGTCGGGATGCCGGGAGTTGAACCCGGGCTACACGCACCCCATGCGTGCGTACTACCGTTATACTACACCCCGAAATTTACGATTGGAACATTTTTCATAACAATCTGCCAAAGTATCGCCACCACCAAAACCACTACCGGCACAACATACCTCATTAGTATTTTAGCACTCTGATAGGAGATGTCTATGTCAAGCATTTTTAAATAGGGATACAAAAATACAGCCTCTTTATCGTTAGAAAAGTGTAATTTGTTAATCAAGCATCCATTAAAAATTAGAAACTGTAGTTCCAATAAAATAATTCCCAGTAAAATCAGTTTCCAAGACAATAAAAACGGCGAAGCAATAAACACCAACTCCAAAAACAAATGCAACCAAAAAAATGGACCAAATAAAACTTTCTTGTCATATTGTTTGTAATTAAATTCACTACTATTTTTTCCAAAATTTTTTATCATATTTGGATTAAAAAGTATAGTAGACAGTTATGACTGTCCACTACAATAAATTATATACTTGATAAATATCTCCTGCTCCTAATGTTATAAATACATCATCTTTGGTTAAATTATTTTTCATCCATTCTGCTAACTCATCTATTGCGTGAATATTTTGTTTTTCTTTACAATCAACTTTATCTACCAAATCTTGTGCTGTGATGTTGCCTCGCTCCTCACGTGCACTTGCAAAAATGTCCAACACAATCACTTCATCTGCCTTACTCAATACTTGTGCAAATTCATCCAGTAATGCCTCTGTCCGAGAAAATGTGTGAGGATGAAATGCCACAATAATCTTTTTATCTGGAAACACCTCTCGCACAGCTTTGAGCGTTGCCTCAATCTCCTCTGGATGATGTGCATAATCATCTATTAAAACAGCTCCTTGCAACTCACCTTTTTTCTCAAATCTTCTTGTTGTTCCTACACACATATTAATTCCATCAGAAATTGCTAAAGATTGACTACTCAAATCTTGAGTATCTTGTTTTTGATTTGTAGATATCAAAAGCGTCATAAGCCACGCTGCTACTGCATTTTTTGCATTATGCGTACCAAACAATTGTGTTTTAATTATATACTCTTTATTACGAAATTTAATTTTTATTTTTTGTCCATTTTTATTTGTGTTCCTATTTACAATACAACAATTATTCAATTCTCTCTCCCCATAAAAAAATACTTGACATCGTGCATTCTGCGCAATTTCTCGCACATCACTATCATCCCCACAAGCAACTAAAAATCCGCTTTCAGGTATTTTAGCAACAAAATTACTAAAAACTTTTTTATATGCAACAAAATCTTCAAAAAAATCAGGATGATCAAAATCTACGCTTGTAAGTATAACAGATTGTGGATTATATAAAGCTAATTTATCTAAATACTCATCAGCTTCAATAATAAAATATTTACTCCTACCGGCATGAGCGCCACTACCCCACGCAGAAATCTTTGAACCTACAATCACTGTTGGATCCAAATTTAATCCAATAAATGCATAGGCTGTGAGAGCCGTTGTCGTGGTCTTTCCATGTGTCCCACATATCGCAATGGTATTTAATTCTTTTGTCAAACGTGCAATTGCTTCTGCATACGAGATAATCTCTAAAGAGAGTTCACGAGCTTTTATCAATTCAATATTGTTTTGATCGATTGCTGATACATGTACAACTAAATCAATATCCTTAGTAATGTGTTCGTTAGTATATTTGTCATATACTTTAATATCATTTTTTTGTAATTCATCCGTATAAAAACCATCTCCATCATCTGATCCATACACATCAAAACCACGTTTTTTATAAATCATTGCTAATGCACTCGTTCCTGCACCACCAATGCCAATAATATAAATCTTTTTCATAATCTATTTTCAACATTATTCATTTTTATTATACACCAGAACCAAATCCAAAATAATCTATGTAAAATTTCAAATTATTACAATCTTTATAAACTACACAAATATTCCATAACTATTTTTTGCCGTTTATTTCATCCCAAAATCTCTCAAAAAATTGCTCCATAAATTCATGTCTATTTTTAGCAATTGCTTTTCCGGTTTTGGTAAACATTTTATCTTTTATATGCTTTAATTTCTTTTCATATTCTAATACGCCGGAATCTTGTTTTGTATAATCAAGATTTTTGCCATTTTTAATTGATTCCACTTCATTACCGGTATACATAATAGTATTAAAATACCCAACGAATACAAAGTCTCTTGCAATACCTACAGCACCAATACTATCTAATTTATCTGCATCAAAAAGCACTTTTGCTTCAAGCGTTTCCGGTTTATAATTATTACGATAACGATGTGACACAATACAATGCACAATTTGCTTAACGACTTCTTTATTCATATTAAGTTGTGTAAGAATTTTTTGCGTTTCTTTTGCACCTTCTTGTGCATGACAAAAACGTGTACCATCAACATCTTCCCCCTTACATGCAAATTCTGCTTTACGCCCAATATCATGCAAAAGCGCTGCCACTTCAACAATATATGTATTTGCACCCTCCTTCTTGGCAATTAAACATGCGAGATTACGTACACGATCAACATGTGTCCAATCATGACATGCACTTGCTCCAACAAAATATGTTTGTGCTATTTTTTCGATTTCTTTAATGTCTATTTTTTTCATAACTATTCCCACTTGCAATTTTAATAATACTCAGACTCTTATCCCTCAAAATATTTCATCATTTTAATTATCTAACCGTAACAACAACTGTATTACCATTACTTTTTATTATTCTTGCTTAAGCGTTTTTGCAATAAGTCCCACCACAAACACAAATACGAATGCCAAAACCACATATGGAATCCATGGATATTTTTCCATAAAACGACTTTCTTGATCATCACAAACATCTCCCAATCCATCCATATCAGTATCTAATTGCTTACGATTTGCTTTCATGGGACAATTATCCTTTGCATTTATAACACCATCGTGATCAAAATCTTCACACGCATCACCTTTGCCATTGTTATCTTTATCTATTTGATCTGCATTTACAACATTTACACAATTATCAACACTATCAATAATACCATCTTTATCTGTATCCGCTTTTTTATATAATGGATTATCTTTTTCTGATGATGGATGTAAAACTGGCACAGTTTCATTAACGTTAAAATTTGGTAATTCCATAGGTTTTATTTTTACAAAATCAACAGCATTATAATAAATGGTATATGCCATTTGTGGCTGTGCTATAAACCGCACATAACTTTTGGTAGTGCTTACTACTTCTTTTTCCTGAAAAGCAATTTCATTAATGCGTAAAGGTTTAATATAATGCAAAGTTATACGGTAATGATTGGTATTTGTTTCTGGAAAACTTATGTTATCATTACTAAAAAATGTCTCTGGTAAAAGAATTCGCTCAGAACCATCTTTTTGTACCGACACAATTCTAATTCTGGTAGGTCGTTGAATATTTTTATCAAATATAAATTTTACAGAATCAGATTTAAATAATCTATTTGATTTTATATCTATAACAACTTTATTTTGACTTATTTCTTCATCAGATTTTTTGCCACCCTTATAATGTTCCTCTGAATACATTGATTCGACACCGCCATCCACGGAACCACGCACCACAGTATTAGTATCAACTATTTTATATTCCCTATCTTTTTCAACAAAAGGCATTTCTGCAAAAGTTTCTACATCTCCATCAACCATATTATTTGCATCCTTATTACCGGTTGAATCACTTGCCGTGAAATTTGTTTTTATTTTTTTAGACTTATGTATTATGGTCGATGGAACTATAGTGCCTGTAGAATCAGCAACAATTACAGATTCCTTAGCGTTTATATCAATATTAAGTGGCACATCAATCATCTTTGGTACCAAAAAATCATTTTGTTGTATTGTGGCAATTGATCTAAATTCACCCTTCTGTTCTAAAGATATTTTTTCTACAGATACTTTATCTGCAAATGTAATACCAGGCACAACAATAAATATAATTACCAATAATATTATAATTTTTTGCATATTTTTAATGTTTATTTTTTTTAATAAATGCTGTTGAAATCAATAAGGAACCTAATACGAATGAAGTTATGATTCTCATTACAATATTCATATCCCAAAATTCCACAAATAAGACTCTAAATACTACTATTCCAAATAATAATCCTCCAACAAACATGTATGGTTTATATCCTTCTTTTGCACCCATTATATAAAATCCAACCCCAACAATTGTATATATTACAAGTGCACTAAATGTAGCAACATCAACGTTTTCCATAAATAAATGAGTTGTGAACCAAACTAATAATAAACCAAATACCCCTCCCGTATATGCAAAAATACGAAAAAATGTCATGTTCCCTTTATTTTCTATATCTGTAACTCTAAGTATTGCAATAGCAACTGCAAACATAGTAATACAAGCCATAAATACGGTAAACAATTCCGGCATATAATCAAGCAAATTACTATTGTACGGATAATCCAAATAATCAAATATCCTAAAAATGGATTCAAGTGACATAAATACAGGTATGGCACATATTATAGTAAGTAAAGAACGCATTCCTGAACTGACAGATTTCCTGGCAAAATATAATGTAATAATAGCAACAGCACTTGTCTCTACCAAATATGCTGTTACTAAAACTGGTCCATCAAATTGTAATGCCGTTGCTACTGCAAAAAGTACAGCTGTAACTCCAGCATAAATTGCAGTTGGAGATTTTCGTCCAGTTTGAGTAAAAATTGCATAAGAAGCTCCAGCAAAAAACAACACCGCCAACAATAAAAGAAATACTTCAAACTCTGCACTGGCAAAAGATAATATCCAAATAAGCATAAGCGTTCCTATTCCCAATGCTGTCACAACATCAAAGTGACTTGGCTTTTTTGATTTAATAATTGATGATACATTGGCCACATAAAATACTCCTGCAAAAATAAAAGATAAAACAACATTATAAACACTTTCAATATTTCTAAAATCACTAGCTATATATACAATCGAATAAAAACCGACAACGGCAAGCATTAAAGTTGTTAGTCCATTCCAAAAAGTAAATGACACTACCCACAAAGTCCCCAAAGTTAACACAAATAAATAAATAAATATTGTCACAGAATTTACTCCTGACGCAAAAAACAACGGAATTATAGCTCCAAAAAATATCATTGATGAAGTGAGGGATATGCTCTTTTGTTTCAAAGAAATAAGCGTGATAAAACCAACAGCAATAAGCATTACAAACATCCCTACAACATGCACAATTATTTCATAATAAATTCCGGCAAGTGTTGAAATGAGCATCGCGGCAATTCCTATTATAAGAAATAGATTTCCCTGTGTCCTATCTTTGTCTGCTCTGCTAACACCAAAACCAATAGCGCCCACGGAAACTAAATATCCAAGCACAACTCTAGCAACTTCAGATAACCACCCAACACTCGTAGCATAAGTCACAAACCATCCAATAGCAGCAATTACAAAAAATCCCCCAACCTTCATAGGCCAATCCTTTGAAAGCCATATAAAAAATTTCTCAATAACAGATTTTTTATGAAATTGTGTGTGTTCAATATTTTGAGATTGTTCTAATTTTAATTCTGATACATTTGGTGATTCTGGTATCGGAACAGTTTCTGCCGGATAATCATTTGGTAGTTCCCCTCGCATATTCACAACTTTATTATTTGCATCATCATTGCTATGTAATTTATTTATATAGTCCTGTTCTGATTGTGACAATGCCCTACCATAATTAAATGATTGATTTGTGTTCTTTTGTGTTTTTTGAACATTTTGTCCCAGCGGTGCTTGTGATAATTTATCAACTTTATCAGAAAGCACATGTACTTCAGAGCGTAAACTGTTCATATCTTCCCTAAGTCCCTGTAATAACTCAATAATTTTATCTGTCATATATTTTTGACTGTGTTATAACTTAATAAAAGTAAAAGCACAGTTATTTCATTACAAATTATTTATTTTTTAAAATATTTATATCTTAAATAAATTCCAGCACCAACTGCTCCAAGTAAATCAGACACCAAATCAATTGCTGTGTTTTCATATCCTCCCACATTTGTATCCGGTACAATCACTGTAGCGCCAAATTCAACAATTTCATTTATAGCTCCAAGTCCAAGACTAGCCATCACAATAATAAAAATAATAGAGCGTGTATTTATAATATTTTTAGTAAGCGATGGTTTAAGTACGTAATACATGACAACGCCACTTACCCAAAATCCATAAAAATGCACAACTTGATCATATTTAAGCACGCTATAAGGCTCACCTATAATTGGCAATATCATGAGCTTATAAAAAACTTCACCGGGAGTATATTCCAATCCTCCTCCAATTAAATGTGCAAAAGACCATATGGTTAATGCCCACAAAACACTAGTAGAATATTTAAATATTTTGTGTGTCCCCATGATGAGTGCCATGAGACTACCTAAAACCATAATATAAATGATGAATTCATAATTACCTTTGGACACAAAAAGCACAGTGAAAAATAGCGCTCCTATGACGTTTACCGCTATAATCAATTTTTCGTGTTTTGTAAAATTCATATTTACTTTTATTTTCAAGATATGGTATCAAAACCACTCATCTTCCAAACTTGAATCCCACCACTGAGATCGTACACTTCTTTGAACCCAAGTGACTGCATAATTCTTAGTGCCATCTTAGTCCTGCTCCCACTAAAACAATATATCAAATATTTTTTATTCTTATCCAACTCATTTAATTCTTCCTCAAAATCTCTACTGGCAATGTTGATATTTAGCACATCAGCAATACGTTCTTGTTGATATTCCATTTCTGTGCGAATATCTATAACCGTATAATCCCCACTTTTCATCTTCTGATTAAATTCTTCTGCATTTATTGATCCTATTATGGCATCACCACTTTGTTGAATTTCCATCATTTCGTTATCTTACTAATTTACTTATTTAATAATATCATACTTAACACACTTGTAAAAAGTGAATAAAATATTTTTATTGAAATTACTTCACAAACATCAATTATGCATTAAATATTGATTGTTGATTATTAATCTTATATTTACCACTGTAAATATTTCTCCACCATTGTTCATTATCTTGATACCATTTAATGGTATCTGTGATCCCCTGTTCAAATGTAACACTGGGGCTCCAATCAAGCTCTCTCTTTATTTTATCGAAATTGATAGCGTATCGCTTATCATGACCTTTTCTGTCTTCAACATACTCTATCATATTTTTATCTTTGTTCATTGCATCAAGTATTATATTTGTAATTTCAATATTTGTTTTTTCTGCATTCCCTCCGATACAATATGTTTCACCAATTTTTCCATCTCGTACAATTTTATCTATTGCTTTGCAATGATCACTAACATGCAACCAATCGCGAATATTTTCCCCTGTTCCATAAACTGGGATTTTTTTGTTATCCATGAGATTTGTTACAAAAAGTGGAATTAATTTTTCTGGAAATTGATACGGACCATAATTATTAGAGCAATTTGAAATTGTAATAGGTAGTCCATGTGTATGAAAATAACTCCTCACCAAATGATCAGAAGACGCCTTTGAAGCACTGTATGGACTTCTAGGATCATAATTTGTATTTTCATTAAATGCAGGGTCATCTTTACCAAGTGAACCATATACCTCATCAGTTGAAATATGATGAAACCGAGTGTTTCCATTGTTTTTTGCAGCTTCAAGTAGAATTAAAGTTCCATTAATATTCGTACGCACAAACGCAGCTGAATCTTTAATCGAACGATCCACATGACTTTCCGCAGCAAAGTGCACAACCACATCAACATCCTTCACAAGCTCATTGACTAATACACCATCCATTATATCCCCATGTACAAATTTATAATTAGAATTATCTTCTATATCTTTAAGATTTTCTAAATTCCCAGCATACGTGAGAGCATCTAAATTTACAACTTTATCATTTGGATAATTATCCAAAATATAATGAATATAATTTGACCCAATAAACCCCGCTCCACCAGTAACAAGTATTTTCATAAATAAAAAATGTTAGTAATAACTATATTACTAACATTTTACTATAATTCTACACTTTTGTCACAGAAATCTTACTCAAGAATTTTATCCGCAAAACCATAATTCACGGCTTCCTGAGCATTAAATGATTTCCCATTTCTTATAAATTCTTCTGCCTGATTTCTTGTCAGGTTTGTTTCTTTTACGAGAATATTTATCATAGCCTCTCGTACACCCCTGATTATTTCAACCTTATCAGTCAGATCATGTAGTGTCATCTTTGCACTGAGATTAATAGATGCTTCATGTATTAAAATAGTTGCGTTAGGCAATATCAATCTTTGTGAACCAGAAAGAAAAATAAATACCGCAGCTGATGCCACTTGACCAGTTGCAACTGTCTTGAAATTCGCATCATTCTTATTAGCAGCCAACTTCACACCATCGTATATCGCAATCGCAGGCTCTATAGAACCTCCTTCGCTGGAAATCCATAGCGTTGCATCTATCCCATTTTCCAAACAGGGTTCAACAACACTACTCATAACATTAACAAACGTAATATCTTTAATTTCTCCAGAAAGATATAATCTTTTGCTAGCACATTTTGGCATTTTTTCGCTAGCAATCGAATTGCCAACACACATCAACACCAATACTATCACAAATAAGAATTTCTTCATTTATTGCTCCTTTTCTAAAATTTTGCAGTTGTTTGGAAAGAACCCACCTTATAAATAAAATGTTTGTATTTATCAACAAGATTTTAAGAATTATATGTTTCTTTTTTAAATTTTATAAACCTTAAAACACTGTCTATATTTAACAATACTATAACATCAAACAATAGCATACTTTTACTAACTTGTCAATATTTTTAATCCATCGCATTGATTGCAAAAAATCGTCATTTCTGCATAGACGAAAATAACGAAGAAGCTGGAAGATTTCAAATAACTTAATTACCTGTTATCATCCAAATTAAAAGAGTCTCATCATTACAATGAAACTCTTCATTAAATTTTGCTACTTATTTTTTATATCTAAGGACAATGCCTTCTTTTTTTACAAGAGTTCCTTGATATTTATCACCAGCAATATTCCACATTGTCTCTAGCCACAGTAAATCTGTTTCCAAAACCTCATTACCAACAGAAAGAATGTGAAAATTACTGAGATTAAATCTAAAAATTTTTGAATTCTTCATCACTTCAATAAAGAATTTTTCACCCCATCTATCCCTGCAACCATCTGTTAATATCCTCAACATATCTTCAATGTAGTCGTGATGTACAGACAAGGTAACCTTCCATGTAAATTCTTCAGCATTATGATCAGAAAAAATAATATCCAATCTGCCATTTGAACTCACTCTTAGATTACTCATAACTTCTACAAAAGTTGTGGCGTCCTCAATAGATAATTCACCTATTAAAATTTTTTTCTTATTCATATTTTTACCTCCACAAAAAATCACATTTGCATGCTTATATTGATAAAACATCAGGCGCTATAACTCTAGTCACAAAGATTTTTTTTCGAGATCTTTTGCCACTGGGAATTTTTCTCCAGTGATAAATATTTACGCTCAACTCTTCACATTCTTTGCAATCATTCATTTGCTTCAATATTTTGGTATTCTCTCCTGAAAAAAGAGGGTCATCGAGAAATCCTTTCTGAGGCTCACCTCCAAGTAAATCTTTCAACTCATTAAGAAGTCTTATACTTTCTTTAATGACTTCCAAAAAATGTATCGTATCTACAACTTTTTTTTGAATAATCCCAGCCTGTTCCAATTGCATCAATATGCAATTGATATCACAACGTACAAAAAAGAAAAATCTTGATTCTTTGCTTTTATGAATATCCCATAAACCCAATATATCTTTTATGCTCATAGGTATAACCAATATCCAATACTGATCAGAAATTTTTCTAGTTTTTAATATACTGACTATTTCTTCTTTTGTCATCCAACTGTGTGGAATTACATTACCTATGCGATTAATAATCGCAACTGCATTGCAACGTGATGCAAACCAGAACACACTTATTAATATTAATAGATAAATTAAAAATACCATCTTTTACCTCCCAAAAAATTTTTAAATAACTATCTTCTCATCATTCTAAAATTTGTTTCAAAATCTACAGAAATCTAAAAACCGTACTAATTTAG
>JALVPE010000063.1:0-1187 GCA_027031945.1 Candidatus Moraniibacteriota bacterium | reverse complement strand
TAGATTCTGAATTAAATTGCCTATTGCTAGACAAAATTCCAGAATGATATATTTATTTATCTGGCATTTCCTTAATATACACATCCTGTTTTGTAAATGGAATTTCTATGTTTTTTTCATTGAATTTTTTATAAATTGCTCTGTTTAATTCATGTGTTGTGATACCCTTTTTGGCTGATGACTCCACCCATACCAACAATTCATAATCAAGACTTGACGGTCCAAACACTCGAAATCGTGCTCGTGGTTGTGGATATTTCAATACGTAATCATTATTTACAGCGATATCCAATACTATTTTTTCGACTTCATCAATATCTGAACCATATGCAACACCAAACGGTATACGTACACGATGTGTTTTTCCTACCTCACCACCAGATTCATTTATAAGAGTTGCGCTTCCTATCACTGCATTTGGCACCGTTATTTCCATATCATCCGTATTTTTGATACGTGTTGTACGTATGCCAATATTAGTTACCTCTCCACGCTCCCCATTATCCAACACAATCCAATCTCCAACTTTATATGGAGTATCCGTAAGTATAAACACTCCTGAAATAAGATTTGCTAAAGTATCTTTTGCTGCAAAACCAATAGCGATACCGGCCACACCCGCACTAGCAAGCCATGCTGTCATATTTATCCCCCACACACCAAACATAACATATACAGATAAAACCCAAACAATTATAGAGGACATATTAAGAAAAAGTGGCAGTGTATGAACTGAAATAAACTTTATCTTTGGAGTTTCTGCAAAATACTCAAAAAGTAACCTGGCAAATTTTACAAAAAATACACTCCACATAACAATCAATGTTGTCTGAAAGAAAGGCAGTGAAAAACCCTTAACAAATTCTCCAAAAAACAAAATGCGCAATGACATATAAATTCCACTGAGTATAATCGTATAAAAAACGGGATTCCAAAATAAATCAATAATTTTATCATCAATTTCAGTAACAGTTTTACGTACAATTCTTTTGCTGATAACAGTCAGAACAAATGTCACAATTTGAGCAACAACAATAGTACCAAGCACTATAATAACGAGTTGCAAAAAAACATCATAATCAAAATCAACAATAAATGCTTTCATAAAAAATAATTAATAATATACAATCAACATATAATTATTACACAAAATCAAACTTTTGTCCAACTTTCATTATTTAACAACA
>JALVPE010000062.1 GCA_027031945.1 Candidatus Moraniibacteriota bacterium | reverse complement strand
CACAAATCAATCTCAATCAATAATGAGAGTGTTTAAAATAACTAAACCGGAACTATTCATAACTCCTGTTTCAGGGGCTAATTGGAAGATTTTGGGGACTTATCGTAATTTACGCAAGGAAAAATTTCTAGACGAATCCAAAACAACCCTAGAAACAATAAAAGGCAAAACAGTAACTCTAAAAGCACAAATATATCCAAGTTTTATAAACAAACATAAGAATTTACAATACAAATGGTTTATTGATGGTGAGTTATATGACACCAATGATACTATAAAATTTGTACCGGATAAAAATATTAATGTTTCTGCGAAAGTGACATATGCCTTAGTTAAGAAAGATCGTAAAGCACTTAGAAATTCGTTTGGCATAACCCAATCCCAAACAACCCCTCAAACCTTCACAGCAAATGTAAAAATAGATGTAAACAAAGACCCTCAAATTCAAACAGCAGGCATAAAAGGTTTTTTTGCAACAGCATCACATAATGCACCGGAGTATTTACTATTCCTGTTAAAAATGACCTTGATAATTGGAATCATGCTTTTTATTCCATCACTTGTTATTGGGTTTGGGGCGCAAGAAAAAAATTAAATTTTATGTTATCATAATAAGATGAAGAACAAGAATAAAAAAATAGTAAATATAAAAGACATTAGTTTCTTTTTGATAATACTTTTTATTTTTGCAAAAATTCAAGTAGTTTTTGCTACATATAAAACATTAGAAAAAGTGCCGGGTGTTGCACAAAATGCAGGTTTTACAGGATATGTAACAGGTATTTATAATTTTGCAATTGGTTTTGTATTGATAGCAGCGCTTCTTATGATAACTATAGGAGGATTTTATTATATAACTTCAGCAGGAAATCAGGCACAAGCAGGAACTGCAAAAAAAATAATAACTGATGCATTATTGGGGTTGATAGTTGTATTTTTAACATATTTGATACTCAATACCATAAATCCAGATCTTATGAATTCATCTAGCCCTAACCTTGGCAAATTGCAACAAGGTGTACAGAGCACTGCACAAGGAGGTTCTATTCCACCTGGAACAACACCTCAAGTGGATACATGGTGTGCAAAGGGTGGTGGTGCGGCAGCTTGTCAAAAAGATAAAGCAACTTGTGAGTTATTGCATGGTGAGGGAGGATGTACTCAATCATCAAAAGTTTTTGATGGTAAAAAAGCATACTTTGTTGATAATGGTAATATTACAGAATATGAAGATAAAGAGGCGTGTAGGGCAGCTCATCCAAATGGTTGTGTTAGTGGAAACACAATGAAAGGTAGGTATGCATATGGTGTGACAAATGCAGCAAATATTGATGCAATAGAAAAGGGTGGTAGTGTATATGTATCAGATAGTGCTAAGGCACATGATTTATCTGATGGAGATATAAACAATATTAGGAATTTTGGTGATAAATTTAAAAGTGATATTGCAAATCAGCATGATAATTTAAATGTAGTTGGAATTGAAAAAAAGGATAATTATACTGCAGTAACTGTTGGTAGATTTGATAAAGATCAAATTATAAGTTTTGCAAAAGGACACGACGATGTTTCTTGGTACAAAGGAGGTCAGTCATGGGGAATTGATGATAGAGGAAATAAATATTATAAGATAACAAAAGGTGAGCTTAAAGGGCATGTTGTAACGACTGATGGAAAAGTTTTTTTACCAAAGAATGATGGAAGTGATTATACACTTGAGGATTTAGGCCTTAAGTCAAATGATACAGCTACAGACAATGATTCATCAGATGAATATGATGATATAGCGGCATAAATAATAGTAATAATTTAAAGTAATGTTAAAAAAGATATTTATTGTTTCTTTAATTTTGTTAGTGACTACTTTGATTTTTTTTGGCATCTATACTATTGCATTCAAACAAGATAATAAAGTGCAAGTTAAAAAAAAGAATGTGGCAGATGTTGTTGATATTGTTTCAAAAAAAATTACAAATATTACATCAGATCCAATAGTAGCTGCTACATTAGGACCTAATGGAGATACTATTAGATATTATGATGCAATTGATGGTCGTGTATGGACTATGACACTTAGAGGCACAAATAAAGAAGTTCTTTTTAGTGAAACAAAGGGTGTGCCAAAAAAAGTACAGTGGTCAAGTAATGGTGATCAATCCATAGCTACTTACGCTAATGGTGATATATTTGTGCATAATTATACAACAGATACCAGTAATAAATTAAGAGATGGAATGGATAGTGTTGTGTGGGCTGGTACAAGTGGAAAAATTTTGTATAAATATTATGATAATACTTCAAAAGAACGCACATTGAATATTGCAAATTCTGATGGTACAAATTGGAAAAAAATTGCAGACTTACCATTTCGATACACTACTTTTACGCAAATCCCATCATCAATTTTGGCTAGTTTTTGGCCTACAGCAGATGCAAATACTAAAACAGTATTATCAACAGTAAGTACGATAAATAAAAGTACACCAAAACAAATTTTTTCTGATGTTTATGGTGCAGATTTTTCTTTTTCACCAAATGGTAAAAAGATTTTAGTAAGTTCAGCTATTGATGGGGGTAAAAAAACTACACTTGGCATAATGGATAGCAATGGACAAAATTATAATGAACTTATGATACCAACAATTATAGCAAAAACAACATGGTCAAAGAATAGTAAAACCGTATATTATGCACAGCCTAATGATGTGCCGGAAGGTGCTATTTGGCCAAATGATTATAATGAAAAAAAGTTTAAATCACAAGACACTTTTTATAAATTAGATATAGAAACCGGTAAAAAAGAACGAATCATTGAACTTGATGATATTACAGAAAAAATTGATGCAATTGATTTATTTGTTAATTCAGCTGAAGATACGTTATTTTTTACAAATCGTACAAATGGATTATTATATAGATTAAATTTCTGATAATGAATTTTGGCTGTTTGTGAAATTATTTTAATGAAATATACAAAACAAAAAACAATTATTGCAATAATAATTATTATATTACTTATTATAGAGCCAATATCTGTATCAGCTCTGTTTTTTGGAAATGCATCTGGTAAGGCACGCGGTGACATAAACGACTTCCTAGAAAACGATTTAAACATAAATGTACAAGAAAGTCTAAAACCAATGGCTGAAGGAATAAATTCAGGAGATAGAAAAGTAAAATCAGCAAAAGTATCATTGAGATTTTCAACTCCAAATCCAAAGCCGGGAGAAAAGTTAACAGTAAGTGCAGATGTGGAAGGAATAGCAAATGTACAAGATGCATATTATGTGTGGTTTTTGAAAAGAGAAGGAGATTCATATGATGATGTAGATAAATTACATAAAAATGCAATAAAAGCGCAAACTCTTTTATATCATGATCCGGAAATGTTTGATCAACCATTTAATCAAGGTATAAAAGAAGGAAAAACAGATGATGGTGATAGTTATATAGCAAAAATAGGAGGAGATAATAGCAATAAGAGAG
Organism: Candidatus Moraniibacteriota bacterium; assembly: GCA_027031945.1. Taxonomy (GTDB): domain Bacteria; phylum Patescibacteriota; class Minisyncoccia; order Moranbacterales. The sequence continues at coordinate 746 of JALVPE010000062.1, read as the reverse complement.
ATGGTTATTGCTATATATATGATATAAAAGATGGAAAACAATATGAATTAGCAGATAAAGGAGATGCTGAAAGTGGATGTGAAGATGGTTTTGTTCCAAGATGTATGATTGATAGAAATGAATTACAGTGTCCAGTAAGTGTGAGAGGTTTTTCTTCTGAAACCAAAACAGAAACTAATACCTCCGGTTCTTCAAGTACAACTACATCAACCACGACAATTGGAGGATTAGGTGGTAAAAGATTCTATATTTTAAAACAATGTATAGATACGGGAATTAGGGCAACATGTAGTGAAAGTACACACAAACTCTTTTGTAAATCAAATGGATCAAATATATTTGATCCGGATAAATATTATGCATGTGATGGTACTGATTGTGATGAATATGAGGAAACCGGTGAATGTTGTAATGAATATGATAGCGAACAAGATTGCGAAGATGAAGAAGATCCGGAAGATTGTAAAGCTGGTTCAGATATGATGTCTGTAAACTATGATTATGATTCAGAAACACCTTTAAATATTCCAACCCCGTATTGTATAAAAAAAGATGAGCATACTGGACAAGTGTGGACAGATCCTAATCTGACCGGGTGTTTGACTATAAATGGATCAAATACAAATACCGGCTGCAAAGGAAACGAGGAAAACGTCAAGAAACCAAAAGAGTGTAGTATAGGAGAAACAAAAAGAAGAAAATGTGGACCAGATATACATCTATTTTCAGCAGATGATGTAGCAGAT
>JALVPE010000061.1 GCA_027031945.1 Candidatus Moraniibacteriota bacterium | reverse complement strand
TGCGTTCAAGTGTATCTTTATTTCCAAGATTAACATCATCTTCAGCGAGGGCTTGTTGTTTATTTGTAAATTGTCCAAAATACTCCTCCATATCACGCCAAGTCGTTACTATATCATCAACACTCTTATGAAATTTATCCGCAGACAACCGCTCTGACAACTGCAAAACTGCATGTATTGGCATAATATTTTCTTCCTTACCAAATGCCCTTCGTTCAAAATCGCTATCTGCTATTTCCAATAATTGACTATATTGTGGATATTGTTGACGATATCGCTCTTCCCTTTCATTTATATGCAAAACACTTTTTTCTGGTGTGTTACTCTCATAATTATGCGTATGTATACCGGCACTTAAATATTGTGCTTCCGGTCCTTTCATAATATTTTTATCAAATCTTTTTACCTTCTTATTATAGATTATATTAGCATTATACAAAAGTACATTTGACGTAATCCCTCACACTTATTGTCATCCCCGTGTAGCCTGCCTGTCCTGTAGGCAGGCTACGCGAGAATGACAATTTTTTATAATTAGAGATGTGAGGGATTACCATTTGACACTGCTTTGAGTATTTTGTTATTCTTACTTACTAAACAAAAATTAAAAATAGATTTCTTTATTGTTTGTTATTTTTTTGTACTATGAGAAAGTTTTTTATTTTTTATATTTGTTTTTGTTTATTATTTTCCAATAGTGTTTTTTCTGTTGAAGAAATGTCTGTTGATACCTCAACTCAAAAATGTAGTGGACAGGCATGTTTATCCACCAAAGCCTTGGCGACGGTGGAACTGTCCACTACACAATCTGATGCAAAAGACAAAAATTTAACAAAAAAATTATCAAACGTAGAAATTCCTAAAACTTCTAAAAATGAAACCGAGCAAACTACAATTAAATCAGAAAATGCTTCTGAAATTGAAGAAAAATCTAATGAAAAAGAGGTTTCCGTGCCCAAAAAAGAAAATTCTGATCCTGCAACCTTGCCACCTGTCACAGATGATATAAAAGCTATAGAAAATGAAAAAATAAATGATGTACCATCAGAAAAGGTTCAGCCTAGGGTCGACCCTAGGCTGAACCTTGATAAAAAATCTGCAATAAAAAATACAGAGGTAGAGAATGTGTATGAAACCGAAAATGTTCAGACTGTGACAGGCACAAGGCCTGTCACTACAAAAAATGTAAAAGAAAAAGATATACAAAAACTTTCTTCTTTTGTGGATATTCGCATAAATGAGATATTTGCAAATCCTGATGGTAGTGATGGTGGCAAAGAATATGTAGAACTATTTAATACCGGTGATGAAAATATCAAACTAACTAATTTATATTTATGTGATAAATCTGCATATGCTCATTTTAAGAATAATGAAAAACATAAATGCTTATCTCTTGATAATGTCACTATTGCATCGCAAAATTTTGCAATTTTTTATAACAAAAAAGATTTTACTTTTATACTTAATAATTCCAATGAAGATATAATACTTGTAACTACCCATAAGGATGTAATTGCCAAATATTCATACAAAACTACCACTGATGGATTATCTTGGAATTATGATGCGGATACTTGGTACGAAGAAATGCCTACACCCAATGCACCCAACAATGAAAATCCCTTTACAAAAACTTATCCAGAAATTTACATAAATGAAATCTTACCAAATCCAATTAGTGATGAAAGTGCAGATGAGTTTATAGAATTGTACAATCCGACAGATGAGGATGTAAATTTAAAAAATTGGATACTAAAAGACAGTTCAAAAACTGGAAAATATATTTTTGATGACAAAATCATAAAATCAAAAAATTATTTAACAATATATAGGGCGGATTTTAAATTTGCACTTAATAATAGTGGTGATGAGACAGTCTCACTTATCGCGCCAAATACAAAAATTATTTCTTCTATTTCATATTCAAATGCAAAAGAAGGTTTGTCTTATAATTATGATACAACTTGGTATTGGGAACAACCCACTCCAAACGCACAAAATAATGAAAATCCTCTTACCAAAGAATATCCAAAGCTTGTTATAAATGAACTTTTACCTAATCCTACTGATAATGAAGAACAAAATGAATTTATAGAATTATATAATCCAACAGATGATGTTGTGGAACTTAAAAACTGGATATTAAAGGACACTTCAAAAACTGGCAAGTTTGTATTTACTACTGAACAAATTGCACCCAAATCATACTTGGTAATTTACCGCAAGGATTTTAAATTTGCACTCAATAATAGTGGCAACGAGACAATCTCACTAATTACTCCAAATGCAAAAATTATCTCTTCTGTTTCGTATAATGAGACACGTGAAAATATGTCACTAAACCGTGCAACTACTTGGTATTTTGCTCAAATGACACCTGGAACAAAAAATGAACCTAACCCAAAAAACAAGAGTTACCCACCACTTCAATTGAGTGAGGTTTTGCCAAATCCAATTGATGATGAAAGTACGAATGAATTTATAGAATTGTACAATCCAAATGAGACAAGCGTTAATCTTAAATATTGGACACTAAAAGATGCTTCAAAAACCGGTATTCATACTTTTTCCAAAGATATTTTTATAGCACCTAAAAATTATTTCGTAATTTATCGTAAGGACTTTAAATTTGCACTAAACAATTCAGGTGAAACAGTTTTTCTCATTGCTCCAAATGAAAAAATTACAAGTGAAGTGTCTTACAAAAGCGCAAAGGAAAATGTATCTTATAACTTTGCAAAGGATACAAATGAATGGCGATGGAGTAAACATCTTACACCCGGGCGCAATAATATTTTTAATAATTTACCTGTTATAACTAAATTTGATACTGATAAAAAGGTTTACAAAAATGTGTATGCAGACTTCTCCGCAAAAGCAAAGGATGTTGATGGTGAAAAATTAAAAGTTCGTTGGGATTTTGGCGATGGGCACAAGAGTTATATATGGAAAACTCGACATAAATATGAAAAAACTGGCACCTATAACGTATCACTCCGCATCCAAGATGGGAGTGAGGAAATTGTGAAAAATTTTATAATCAAAGTTAAAAAATATCCTAAATATGATATAGAAATAACAAAAATATCTCCAAATCCTGCTGGGAAAGATACGGGAGTGGAGTACATTGTCCTAAAAAACAATTCTCACAAAAAAATTAATTTACAAAATTGGAGTATTGCCACAGGAACAAGTAAGAAAAAACTTGTAAATCATCCGATAACCAAAAAGCTTATTATTAAGTCCGGACAAACAAAAATAATTACAAAAAAATATTGTGCACTTACACTTCCAAATAAAACTGGAGTAATAGAAGTTCGTAGACCCAATAGTAGTGTATCGGATAAATTAAAGTATGGAGACAAAGACATTTCAATTCCAGATAATGCTACTTATGAAAAAATTGATGGCACTTGGCAATGGATTGTACCCAAAGATTTGGAAGAATTAAAACAAACTCAAGAAATAATAAATCAAGCACTTGCTAATGAGCAAATTTTAGCTCAACAAAAACTAGAAAGTCTGGTAGCGTACAATGCTATATATAATTCTAATGATGAAGCCAATAACAAAACGTCCTCCAACAAAACTACACTTTTAGATAATATTGCAAACTATATTAATGCTCTACTTAACAAATTAATTCTGGCCTTACACACAACACAAGGATTATCCACAAAAAAATCCAATTCTCAATTTCCCGTCTATCTACCAAAATATCAAAACATAAATCCATGTGATAAACCTACAATTTTTAAATCAAAGAAACTACATTTTTGCCAAGATAAATTGTAGTGGACGGTCGCGACCGTCCACTACACAAAACTAAAACAGGGCTCCAAACCCTGTTTGACCACAAACATCTTCTTGAAACAGGGGTTGGATCCCTGTATACCACAAATGTAAATAAATATATTATAATCAAGTTATCCGTTACAAAAAAATCGGAGAAAATACATTTGCATTTTCTCCGATTATTGTTTGCCTCCTAGCCTCTTTTTTTACTTTCCATCGTATGTACCACAAGAAGGAAAGACTATATTTGCACACGTTTCTCGTTGTTGTGCAAGTTTTGTGCGAGATGAAGCAGAAACAACATCTGTGTTGAAATAACCTTCATTTCTCGGATGTTTATGGCGAAATTTTTCCAATCTTTTTGCCATTTTTTGTTTCTGCATCTCCATGATGGCAATAATCATATCGAGATCAATATCCGATCCGACAATTTTTATTACTTTTACCGTATGATTTTTACGATACAACCAATTATTATGTATATGCAATAGAAAATCACCCCAAGAAAAATCCTGTGAAGGTTTAGGACTAAAGGGAAATATCTGTTGTTCGTCATTAACAATCCTCATATAAAACCATTTCTTTTTACCACCTTTTTCACGAAAAACCGCAAAATCTCCATTTACACCAATAAACGCTCTTTTTATTTGCATTTTAATTTCTCCTTTTAATCCAAAATATCCTTAACATACTGCATCTCCTGTCTCATCTCGTCAATATCTGCACACACACCTTCCAAAACAATTGGAATATGTGCCGGCAAATCTTGCAATGACTCTACCAATTCCCTTTGATTATTTCTGCAAACAGGAATATGGTATTTATCACTTCCCACGCCACTGAGGTGAACTCCCACAATCCGATCCTGAAATTCATCTAAAATAGCAGGGATACGGTTAACATCATAACCATTCACAACCCAGTGTTGTACGTCAAAAACCAACTTGAAATGCGGATATTTCTGAAAAAACTCTCGCAACTCTTGTAAAGTACGAAAAGACATTTTTCTGTTATCCATGTTTTCAATTGCGATGCGTTCAAAGAATGCTTCAATTTCATCAAAATCATGTGTAAAATTTGGGTGCAACACTGCAAAAGCATGAGATGATAAAAACAATGTAATCGCTCTTGCAAAATACAGTGCATTATCTTTATCAATAGACATCATTGGTAAATGTACTGAGCGTGAATGAAATCGCTTGTATACACATGCACCAAGAGACCTCTCATTACACATTAAAACATCTAATTGTGCCTCATTATGTGCATGAATTTCTACATGATTACAACCTACATCATATATAATGTTAAACATTTGTTCTGATATTGAATCAATCGCGTGATACAACACTCCTGTTGAAAAGCCAATTATTCTTTTCATTTTATTCTCCTGTGTTTTTGTGCATCTCGTTTTCTACACGTTCACGTGCTGAAGCACAATTCTCGGTTGCATTTCCACCTGCTCCAATTTTTGCACCACGTTCTGCACGAATTTTTTTGGTAATCTCAGCGTTTTTCTCTTCTCTTGCCTGTTCCTCTGCAGTTTTTTCTTTCATGAGTTTCTCCTTTATTATTCATTTGTTAAAACAACTTTTACCACAATTGGTTTTTTACACTAACACAAAAAATATGAAAATACAAGCTAATTATTGCAAAAAAGCGAAAAAGATGTGATGATAGTAGTGATAGGATAATATCCTGTCACTATATAACTTAAACACAATTATTATGTCAGGACACAGTAAATGGTCAACAATAAAACACAAGAAGGCCGCCGAAGATGCTAAAAGATCAAAAGTCTTTTCTCGTATTGCAAAAGCTATAATGGTAGCAGTTCAAAACGGAGATTCTGATCCGGAAACCAATAGTGCACTTAAACTAGCTATTTCTCAAGCAAAAAAAGCTAATATGCCGAAAGACAATATTGAACGAGCAATGAAAAAGGGCTCTGGCGATGATGGTACTAAAATTGAAGAAATAACTTATGAAGGAATGGGTCCCGGTGGAGCTATGATGATAATCACGTGCGCAACAGACAACACAAACAGGGCTCTTACAGAAGTTAAAACTGCACTCAAAAAGAATAATGGGAAATTTGTGCCTAGTGGAAGTGTCAGCTTTCAATTTGATTTTGTTGGTTATATCTCCATTGTTCCCAAAGATACTGAAGCTGCCGAATTGATTGCTATTGAGGCTGGCGCTGAGGATGTATTCATGGAAGAATCAAATTTAATTATTATAACCAAACCTACAAAATTACATAGTACACTAAAAGAACTTGAGTCTGAAACCAAATCTGTCAATGAAGCTAAACTTATCTACAATCCTACTCAACAAGTAACACTCAGCGGTGCTGATAAAGAAAGTTATAACAAACTTTTTGAAATAATTGAGGATCTCGATGATGTTGTCGAAATCTTTGACAATGTAGTATAAAAATGCTATTATTTTAAATTAACTTAATATTTTAATTGGTTAATAATGATAAGAATTCTTGGAATTGATCCTGGTACAGCTATTGTTGGTTGGGGTATATTAGATTGTACTGATAATGGGCAATTTAATAGAACTATTGCATATGGTCACATTAAAACAAACCAAAATCAATCCACTGCCGAACGATTAAAAGAAATTGATGATAATATATTATTTTTATTAAAAAAATATAAGCCAAAAGAGGTTGCTATAGAAGAATTATTTTACTTTAAAAATGCAAAAACGGTAATCAGTGTAGCTCAAGCCCGTGGAGTAATTATCAATACATGTTTTCAAAATAATTTGATAATAACAGAATATACGCCACTGCAAGTAAAACAAGCTCTGACAGGATATGGACGAGCTGACAAACTTCAAATGCAAAAAATGATTAAAAGTGTGTTAAACTTAAAAAGTATCCCAAAACCGGATGATACCGCTGATGCACTTGCTGTGGCACTTTGTCACATAAATTCCAGACGCTACACACAAACAATCAATAATTAGTTTTAATATAAGTAAAAAATATGAATTATACTGAATTTAGTCCTATTATACAATTTTTACTTGGACAACATCTCAATTTAGACACAATCACTCTCTTGTTACTTTTTCCGGTAGTTATTACAATAGTTGTTATATTACGACATATTGTAGGTGTGCAAGCATTTGGTATTTATACACCTTCTATTATTACAATAGCTTTTGTATTTATTGCTCAACATAGTTTTTGGGATATTAAATATGCTATTACAATTTATGCAATAGTGTTATTTGTTGGTATGGGTATGCGCTATGCACTAAAAAAATTAAGGCTACTGTATTTGCCACGAGCAGCTATCAATCTAACAATTGTAACCTTTTCTGTCATACTTACACTTGCTATTGCAGGATATTTTAATCGTACAGGATTTGCATCTATGTCGATATTCCCAATTATTATAATAATAATGCTTGTAGAAAAATTTGTGACTGTGCAAATTGAAAAAGGTAATCATACAGCAATAATGTTAGCGATTGAAACACTTATTATTGCACTCATTGGCTACACAATTCTTTCACCAACAACTGAAATTGGTAGATATATGATAAGTCTTGTACTTTTTCATCCACTTTCTGTGTTACTTATTATTCCTATCAATATATTTATTGGAAAATGGACTGGATTGCGTTTCAATGAATATCTACGATTTCATGATGTGTTAAATAAAATTAAATAAAAAATACATGTTTGAAACATTGATTGCCGGCAAAAAAATACTTGGGATGAATTCCAGAAATTTAACTTACATCCGTCCACACAATCTCAAAAAAGCAAAACGGCTTGCTGATGATAAAATTCGCTCCAAAAGATTACTCAAAAAAGCGGGAGTTCCTGTACCTCGCCTTATCGCACAAATATCTTCAAGACGTACATTAGATAACTTTGATTGGAGTATTTTACCACCAAGTTTTGTAATAAAACCAAATAAAGGACTTGGCGGTGACGGCATTATAGTTGTATATGGACGCAAGAAAGGGACAGAAGATGTTTGGATAAAGGGCAATGGAAAAACAATTACAAAAGATGATTTGATAACTCACATAGGACATATATTGGACGGGGAATATTCATTGTCAAATACACCTGATGTTGCTTTTTTTGAAGAACGTCTCAAATTATCAAAAACTTTTCGACCTTATGCCTACAAGGGTATCCCGGATATTCGTGTAATTATTTACAATAAAGTTCCTGTAATGGCAATGCTTCGCCTTCCAACAAAAGAATCCGGTGGTAAGGCAAACCTTCAACAAGGCGGCATCGGCGTAGGGATTGATATGGCAAAAGGAATTACAACAACTGCAGTACAAGGTAAATCAAAAGTGATTGAATATGTTCCCGATACGCGATTATTGCTTTCTGGTATAAAAATCCCATATTGGGATGAAATGTTATCTCTTGCAATTAAAGCTCAAGAAGCATCTAGGTTAGGATTTTTGGGAGCTGATATTGCAATTGACAGAGACAATGGTCCTGTGTTTTTAGAATTAAATGCTCGCCCGGGACTATCAATTCAAGTTGCAAATATGGCTGGACTCAAAGAACGTCTCGAACGTGTGGAAGGGTTAAAAATCAAATCCATATTACGGGGTGTAGCTGTGGGTAAAAATCTATTTGGCGGTGAAATTGAAGAAGATGTTGAAAGTATGAGTGGCAAGAGAGTAATCGGTTCTGTTGAAAAAATAAAAATAACCGGAAAAAATAACATAAAAATAGATACAGAAGCAAAAATAGATACCGGTGCTTATTCTTCATCAATTGATATTAAACTAGCAAAAGCACTTGGCTTTGAGCATGTTATAAATGAATTTAATAAAATTGATTTAACAAAATATGATATAACACCCAAAAATGAAACATCCATTAAAAAAGAAATAATATCAAAATACAAAAGTAGGATACCTGATTTAGCCGATGTTTCTATTATTTTTTCTTCAAGCGGTTCATCTATACGCCCTGTTGTAAAAACTAAATTTACAATGGATAAAAAAACTATTCCAGCCAAAGTGAATATTGTTGACAGAAGTGATATGAAATATGATATGATAGTTGGTAAACGAAATTTATATAACTTCTTAATAGACGTAAGTAAATAACATATACTACAAAACTTTACGCTTATGCTTACAAAAAAACAATTAAACACTATCAATCACGCTGGATTTAAATTACTTATACAAAAAGCAATGAGTATTGGCATTGATGTATATCTATATCCTAACTATAAAAATTTTGCACGTTTCACTTATAAAGGACAAGTTATTTATGCAAATGATGCTTATTTACCACTGCAATCCAAACTGGGCAACTTTACACTTAATAAAGAAATCACAAAAATCATTTTGGATGAACACAATGTGCCAATACCACGTGGAATTGTTGCAAAAAACAAGACTGAAGCAATACGACTAATTAAAAAAAATAATCTATCTTACCCACTAATACTAAAACCAATTGATGGATCATTATCAAGAGGGATAACGTGGAATATAACCTCACAAAAAGAATTAAAAAATGCCATTGATTATTTTACAAATGAACGCAAAAAATATGCACTCCTAAAACAAAATAAATTTATTGTGGAAGAGATGATCGCAGGTAGAGAATATCGTGTCATTGTTTTAGAAAATGAAGTTATTTCTTGTGTAAAAAGACTGCCTGCAACAATAATTGGAAATGGCACTGATTCCATCAAAAAACTCATAAAAACACAGAATAAATTAAGACCCAAAGACCATCCCATCAAACTAGATGAGATTGCGAAAAAAAGCATTAAAAAAAATAATTTTACATTAAAATCAGTACTGCCAAAATCATATAAACTCACACTAAGAAATGATGTTATGGTTGGTAATGGCGGAAGAGCAATTGACTATACAAAAAAAATCAACTCTACTGTAAAAAAACAATGTGTAAAAGCGGTAAAATCACTTGGACTCGAATATGGTGGAATTGATATTATTTCCAAGGATATTACAAAAAACAAAGATTATGTTATTCTAGAAATCAATTCAAAACCCGTCTATACTATAAATGAAAAACCTTTGGTGGAAGGAGAAGGTGTGGACGTATCTCTTCTTTTGCTACAAAAGATGTTTCCAACACTAAAACAATAACTTTCAATGTTTATATTTTTAATCAAATTAAGCCCACATCATTAAATAATAATTCCATAACACAATGACACAGATTAAACTTGAAGATTTTACAACCATTGATTCATATTTAATTGTTAAAGCAGCAAAAAATAATGGTTTTGTTGTAGAAAAATTGTTTCCCGGCAAAAAAAATTTTACAAAATTGATACATCCATCAACACAAAAAGAAACTTTTATTATCCATGAAATGATAGCATCCAATACAACCATAACCGCTTATCATACTTGTAAATATAAAGCTATTACAAAAAAATTCTTAACCGATGCTAACATTTTAACTCCTAAAGGAATAATTTTAAACAAAAACAACACCGAAGAAATGCTAGCTTTTTTGTCAAAATCCAATAAACCAATCGTTATAAAACCTTCTTTTGGTACACATGGAAATGGTGTTTTTATGAATATAGATTCGGAAGAAAAATTATTTTTTGCACTTAAAAAATTATCCAAAGAAAAATGCACCATGTTAGTCCTTGAAGAACAAATAGAAGGAACCGAATATCGCATAGTTGCAACAAAAAATACCCTTTTAGCTGTTGCAAACAGAAAACCGGCAAATGTAATTGGGGATGGTATGCACACCATTGATGAATTAATTGATATAAAAAATAAGGATGCTAAAAGACAAAAAAATCCGGCACTAAAGGATGTTCCTAAAGACGAGTTGACAAAAAATATATTACAAAAAAATAATCTTACACTAAAATCTATACCTAAAAAAAGTACCGTTGTGTTTTTACGCAATAATTCAAATATTTCAAGCGGTGGAGATAGTATAGATTATACAGAAAAAATTCATCCTTATTTTAAAAAGTTAGCCCCAAAAATTATACGAGCGATACCGGAACTTATTTATGGAGGAATAGACTTTATTACACCTGATATTACAAAAGATCCTCGAAAAGTTGGATATAGCGTAATTGAAATAAATACCTCTCCAATGATTAGTATGCATCATTATCCTTATGAAGGTAAATCAAGAAATGTTGCAGATGCTTTAATTAAAGAAATTCTGTTATAAATATATTTACAAAATAAATTTATAAAATATACTAATGATATTTTATAATTGTTTATAAACTTAATATAAATTCAACAAGCTCTTATGTTAAAAATAACAATAGCATCAATAAAAGAGACATGGTATACGAAATCGTTAGAAAATGCAACAAAAAATAGTAACATATCCGTGCAAATACAAAATATTTCTTCTATTGATGATCTGTCTAACATTGGTGATGTTATATATTGGAGATCCAGCTCTATTGAAACTAATTATCCTACGATAGCACAAAGATCCAGATTTCTCCTTGAAGCTCAACGGTCTGGCAAAATTATTGTAAATGAAACACTTCTTACTAATCCTTTCTTATCTTATAAGTCATATCAACAATCTTTTGTAAGAACTACATTACCCAAAATAAATACAATTCCTACATTTACGGCAAATACTATAAAAGATATCAATAAATTTATTGAAGAAGGCACCTTACACTTTCCATTCATTGCAAAACCCGATCATGGCTCAAAAGGCTCTGATATCATTATGATTAATTCAAATAATGACTTAAAAAACATTAAAGGAATTTCAAAATATATATTTCAAAATTTCATACCAAATGATGGCGATTATCGTATATATGTTGTTGGAGGAGTTGCCGTTGAAATTGTAAAAAGAATATCATCCGATAGTTCATTTCTTAATAATATTTCTCAAGGAGCTACGGCACAAAAAGTTGAAGATGTAACACTTAGAGAGACTCTTTCAACAATCGCAACACAAATTGCTACCGCAATGGACATTTCTATATGTGGTATAGACATTATTCAAAATATCAACAATAAACAATATTATTTTTTGGAAGTCAATACTGTCGCCCAATGGAAGGGGTTGCAATCGGTTAGTGATATAAATATTGCCAGACATATTATTAATTATTTATACTCTATTTCTTTACGAACAAAACAAGAAAGAAACGTGTCTTCTGTTATCAAAAATTATTATGAAGAAAATTTGAATTTTTTACCACGAGAAAAACAATTCCATTTTTATTCTAGAATGTTTTTAACAACAAAAAGTGATGTTTATCTCAAAAAATTAAACCAATTAAAATCTTGGTATACCTGGGATATCAATACACTGGAAAATTCAATCAAAAATTTATTGGAAAATTCTACAAATGACATCTCTAAAGTAGTTAACAATCATGATTTTCGACTACCTGCAATCAAAAAATATCCTCTACTCGGCACTTACAATAAAATCCTATATAAAACATTATTTACAAAAACAATTTACAATACTGATTATCGAAAAAATATTATCCCATTACTACAAAATACTGACATTGATAAATACAGAAAATCTATTATTAATGACAACCAATCCATTTTTACATTATCCACCCATGCAATTAATTTTATTTATTTATCATCATGGTTATTTAAGGATGTAAGCAATGTTGATGTTAATAATTTATTTATTATTGATGAAACTGAGGACTTAGAAG
>JALVPE010000060.1 GCA_027031945.1 Candidatus Moraniibacteriota bacterium | reverse complement strand
TTTACCATATCATCATTATTGTAAAAACTTTTTCGCCTTGCAAATGTCCCTTAACAAAAAGGGACATTTTGCATTGGAAATAGGTTCATTTCCGGACATCTTGCATTGGAGAAGACTAAAACTTGCAAAAACATAAGAATCGTGATATAGTTAAGCTTATTGGAAGTGTGTATATTAAATACGTTAATTTCCTTATTATTTTGAGTATTTATTTTATATAAAACAATTATGGCAGTACCAAAGCAAAGACAAAATTCATCAAGGCGTAATCGACGTCGCTCACATAATATTGGTAAAATTAAGACACAAACCACGCAAAAATGTAGCGCTTGTGGTAAGCAAAAATTAGCTCATCGGGTATGTGATGCTTGTGGAGTTTATCGTGGTGTACAATACAAAAAAGTTGTTACAAAAGTGGGCTAGTAAAGTATTTTTACGTTAATGACTTTTAAAGTTTATAAAATAAAATTTTTTTAAAAATTATGGCTAATCGACATCTTCAACGTTCAATAGCAATGCAGAGTCTCTTTGAGTGGGATTTTCGTGGGCAGGACAACAATCAACTTGAACCAATTATAACGCATAATTGTGCAGAGTTTGCTCCTGGAGCGGATAATTTTGCTTTTGTTAGTACACTTGTGTCAGGAACGATTGATAAATTAACCGATGTCGATGCATTAATATCAAAATGTGCGCCAGAGTGGCCTCTTGATCAGATTGCAATAGTTGATAGAAATATTTTGAGGTTAGGTGTTTATGAGTTACTTTTTGGCAATTATGAAGAAACACCTCCGAAAGTTGCAATAAATGAAGCTATTGAATTGGCAAAAACATATGGTGGTGAAAGTAGTGCACGTTTTGTTAATGGAGTGTTAGGTACAATTTATAGAGAGATGGGTGAGCCCATGAAGGATGATAATTCCCAAAAAGCAAAAGAACGTCGTTCTAAAACAATATCTGAAACTCAAAAAGCCAAAACTGAAGTCAACAAATAATTAATTTATGAAGAATTTTCAATGTGTCTATGTCTCTGAAAAATCTATTTTCATGATTTGAGCACATTGGACATTCTTTTAGAAAATATAATATTATGAATATAGAAGACTTTTCAAAAGCATGTGGTATTTCTGTGAAAAATCGCGATTTTTTTGTTGAAGCGATGACACATCGCTCTTATTTGAATGAAAATAAAAACCATCCATACACGCATAATGAGAGAATGGAGTTTTTGGGTGATGCTGTTTTGGAATTAGTTGTAACAGAGTATCTTTTTAAAAACTTTGATAATCCAGAAGGAGATATGACAGCATGGAGAGCTGCTCTGGTAAATGGTGAAATGTTGGCTCGTGTCGCTAGGGAAATTGATATAGAAAGATTTCTAATGATGAGTAAAGGAGAATCAAAGGATACAGGAAAAGCAAGAAAGTATTTATTAGCAAATGCAATGGAAGCTATTATAGGAGCTTTGTATTTAGATGGAGGTTATAATAATGCAAAAGAATTTATAACAAGAACTATTCTTGTACATATGGATGAGGTTTTAGAAAAAAAATTATATCTTGATGCAAAAAGTTATTTTCAAGAAAAAGCTCAAGAGTTTGAAAATATAACACCACATTATAAATTGATATCGGAATCCGGACCAGATCATGATCGAACATTTGTAGTGGGAGTTTATTTAAATGAAGAGAAGGTTGCGGAGGGTTCCGGCAGGAGCAAGCAAGATGCTCAAAGAGCGGCGGCTCGTGCAGGATTGGAAGTAAAAAAATGGAATTAGTGTTTGACAAGAAAAGATGAAAATGTAACTATAAATAAAGGTTGATATATCAATCTTTATTTATTTTGGTTATTTAAAAACTTTAACAATTAGGAGAGGTGGACATGGCAGAACATAGTGAAAAAAAATTACTTTGTTTTTGCAAAGAATGTGGGTCAAAATTGAAAAAAGGAACTCCAAATAAGATAAAAACATGTAGCACTAATCATGAGAGATATAAATCTTACAGCTATAATTTTTGTCCGGATTGTGGGGAAAAACTATAAATTCAAACAGAGGAGATAGACATGGATGAATGTATGTTAGATTCAACAAGTGTAATTAAATTACCACCGCATCATAGTGGTAAAGTCAGGGATATTTATAAAATTCCTGAAAACGAAAATCTTTTATTATTTGTGACTACCGATAGGATCTCCGCTTACGATGTGATCATGGGAGAGGGAGTGCCTGATAAGGGGTACACACTTACCCAATTGTCATTGCTTTGGTTTGACATGATGTCTGATATTGTGCCAAATCATTTGGTTACTGCGGATGTAAGTAAATATCCGGAAAGTTGCCAACCGTATGCAAAATATTTGGTAGGGCGTAGTATGTTGGTTAAAAAGTTAAATGTCCTTCCAATTGAATGCATTTTTCGAAGTAGATTAACAGGTTCGTACTGGAATGCTTACAAAAGAGCCATAGTGCAACGAACAGAATCTAGATATGTCTCATTTAAGGAGGTGTGCGGATTTAAGTTTCCGACTAATTTGCAAGAAAATTACGAAATTATGCCACCTCTATTTACTCCCAGTACAAAAGCAAATTTGGGGGTACACGATGAGAATGTTTCTATTGCCAATGCCAGTGAAATGGTGGGAATGGAAATTCTTGCAAAAGTACAAGATGTTGGAAGTAGGATTTTTGCAAGGGCTATTGAATATGCCTCAGAGCGAGGTATCATCATTGCAGATACCAAATTTGAATTTGCATATGATGAAAATACTGGAAAAATTTATTTGGTGGATGAAGTGCTGACACCAGATTCATCAAGATTTTGGCCTACTGATAAGGTAAGGCTAGGGATTACTCCGCCAAGTTTCGATAAGCAATTTTTACGAGATTACTTATCTCAATTGGATTGGGATAAAACATATCCACCGCCACCTTTACCAAAAGATATAATTGTTGGCACGAAAGAGCGTTATTCAGAAATTCTGTTAAAGCTCTTATTGTAAAGACACAAAGACCATTTTGATAAATCAAAGTGGTCTTTTACTTTGTAATAGGATATCCATATTGTTTCCATGCGGCAAAACCTCCATTTACTGCTTTGATTCCAATAAATCCTAAATCGTATAAAAGCACTCCGGCATCAAAACTCATTTCCTCATCTGCACCATATGCATATATTTTTTTTGCAGTAGGAATTTCTTTATACCGACGTTCTATTTCAATAAACGGAATGTTTATAGCATTTTTTATATGTCCTTTTTGATAATTTCCAGTTCTGCGTGTATCAATAATTACAAGTTTATCATTTTCATTATTCATTAAAAGTTTATTTAAATCTCGTGGCTCGATAAAATGAACCTTAGCTTGATTTTCAAATGTACGTTTTATATCTAAAGTTATTACGTTACCACCGGATTTTTTCCATGCGGCAAAACCTCCAGTCAAGTTATATACCTTATTTGTATCTGAAGTAGCACGATAATATTGAATTATTTCACTCTCGTCTCCATTCTCTGTGACAAAAATGATTGTTCGATGTTGACGAGATGTGTCAAATTCACTTATATGTAAACTATTTTTCATATGTCCGGCATTGAATGCTTCAATTGAACGTGTGTCTATAATTACGATCGCATCATCCGTAAGCAGCCTCTTGTTTAATTCTGTTATTGAAATTGTAGGTACCAAATTAGTTGACTTTTGTTCTGAAGATGATTCCTTTGTTTTTTTCTCTTTTGCATCTAATTGAAGTTGCAAGACCTCTTTTTGCTTAGATTCTTTTTTTGTTGAATTATAATTAGTAAGAGTCCAAGCTAACAAAAAAATGATGATGAAAATAACAACAATTAAAATATTTTTATCTTTTTGATTCATAAATAATAATTATTTTAAAACAGCTCCTTCAAATGTATTATGTCCATTTAAGAAATCATATACTGGCATAACCGTCTTACATTCTGGTTGTACAGCTTCTACGATAATAGCACTATCAAATGTTTTGATACATAATTGATCATGACCAATGAAAACAGTACCTGGTAACATATTTTCTTGCTCTTCTGTTAGTTTGCCCTTGAATGGATAAATTGCACGTAGTTTAATGCGTATGAGTTGATTTTGAGTTTCTTCCCAATAACTAAAAATACCTGGCCATGGAAAAAGTGCTCGATATCGATTATAAATTTCTTTGGTTGTTTGTGTCCATTGAATATGACCATCTTCACGGTCAATTAATTGACATAAAGTTGCCTGAGTTGAATCTTGGGGAATGGGTGTAATTTTGCCTTCTATCCAATCATATGCTGTTTCAACTAAAAGAGAAGCACCTATTTTGGACAGACGCTTAAGGAGCTCATCTGCCTTCTCATGATCTTGAATTTTTGTTTTTTGTTGTGCTAAAATATCTCCAGTATCCAAGCCTTTATCCATTTTCATTATTGTTACACCAGTTTCTTTGAGTCCTAGAAGTAATGCGTTTTGCACGGGCGATGCGCCTCTGAGTTTTGGTAGTAGGGAAGCGTGTACATTAAGTGCGCCAAAGCGTGGAAGTTCCAATATTTCTTCGGGCAAAATCTTCCCATAAGATGAAACGATGATAATATCAGGTTGTATATTTTTGATTTTAGTAATAGCTTCAGTATCCAATTTATGTGGTTGTAGCAAAGATATATTATTTTTTACGGCAAATTCTCGTACAGGATTTGCCGCAAGAGTTCTGTGAATACCTGACCTTTTACGTCCAATTTTTTTATCAGGTTGTGTTATGATGTGCAGTTTTTTTAAATCAACATGTTTTTTTATTTCTTGTAATATGTTTCCAGCAAAAATGCCTGTACCCATAAATACAACACACATTTTTTTCGAATCAATAGTGGTTTTTGTATTTACTGTATTTTCTGGTGTATTAATTTTGTCTTGTTTAATATTTTTTTCAACGGTAATCTCATCATTAAGGATATGAATGCGAGTTTCTTTAGTCTGGTCATCTACATTTATGTGTTTTATTTTTGGTACCTTTTTTATTCCTGATATTTTATTCATAATTTTTTTAAGTAATATTTAATGTTTCACGTATATTTGTTTGTTGTTTATACCTGTCAGTCATGAGAATGCCATTGATATGGTCAATTTCATGTTGACAAATTACTGCAAGTAGTCCCTTTGCTTTAAGTGAGCGTTTTATGTTATTTCTATCTAAATAATCCACAGTAACTTTTTGATGTCTGATTATTGGCAATTCTTTGCCTGGCACGCTTAAACACCCCTCTGTAAACAATATCTTTTCTTCAGATTGATATGTTATTTGTGGGTTAATTAGCACCAACTCCTGATCCTTCGTTTTAATAACGACAACACGTTTTGAAACGTTAACTTGAGGTGCTGCAAGTCCTATGCCTTTTTCTGCATCCATCGTAACAAACATTTTATCAATGAGTGTTTGTATATCTACACTAGTAACATCAGTAACTTCTGATGCTTTTTGTGATAGCACAGGATTTCCAATGTGTACAATATCCATATTGTCACTTTCTTTTTTATGTTTTAGCATAACTATATTATGCTTCATTTATGGCAAAAGGTCAAAAAAAATGTTATACTAGTGACTGTAAATTATAAATATATAGATTTATGAGAGATATTGGTAAACTACGTAGAAGTAGAAAATTTCGAATGAGCATCATAATTGTTTTACTTATTGTTGCAGGAGCAATTTTTTTCTTATGGGAAAAAGCACGTATCACCGCGCTTATTGCAATAATTGCACTTTTGGCAGCATTAGGGCTTGAAGCAACACAAAATGACTGGGATTTAGGCAAGGCAATACAAACAGGATCAATGAGTGAAGCAAAAATCCAAAGAGATGATAGCGGAAATCTTATCATGGGTGCGATGTGCAATCCTGATGAAGATTTTGATTATAATTGTGATGACTTCGCAACACAAGAAGAAGCACAAGCAGTATATGAAAAATGTGCAAAAAACGGACTTGATATACACGGACTTGATAGAAACAATGACGGTGTAGCCTGCCAAAGCCTTCCACACAAAAAATAGTTAAATTTAACATTTTACTAAAAATTATGAATTGGATAACGTTCGTAATTTTAGCTGCTACAAGTTTTGGATTTTATAATTTCTTTACTAAGCTTGCTTCTGACAAACTTAGCCCAACAATCGCTTTGATGTTTATTGCCGGAGCATCTTTTTTGGTTGCTGTAATTTCTACAATAGGCTTTAAAATTTCCGGGCAAGAATTAACCTTCTCCAAAAATGCGATTTGGTTTCCAATATTAGCAGGTATATTTACTGGTATTGCAGAAATTTTTTATCTCTATATGTTTACCAAAGATGCTCCTCTAAATATAGGCGCTCCATTAGTAATTGGTATAACAATATTAGCAACTGTTTTATTGAGTTCAATTGTTTTAAAAAAGCCATTGAACGTAGTTAAAATTGTTGGAATTTGCTTGACTGTAATTAGGGCTAGTAATACTTGCACAAAATTGAATTCTTATAGTTAGTGTATAACAAGCTCAAAAAATTTTTACTTAATTAGATTGTATTTACAGGATCAATATCAATTGTCCATTTGGTGTTTTGGGATATTAAAAAGTCGTATAGAGATGTTGGGATTTTGTTGTTTTTAATTTTTATGATGATTTGTTCACGGTATTTTGTGCGTATTTTATTTATTAGTGGGTCGTGTGGTTCTGATATGATTACATTTTCATCTTCTTTGCATAATTCCAATAGCTTTTTGTATGTGTCTTCTACAATTTTTGTTACTTCTTTTTTCGTTATGTCTTGATACACTAATTTAATTAATTGTGTATAGGGAGGATATGCCAAAATTTTTCGTAAATTTAATTCTTCTTTATAAAAATCTTCAAATTTATATTTAATCGCATATTGTACTGTTGGGTCTTCGGGTTGAAATGTTTGGATGATTGTTTTGCCACTGCCAGCTCTGAGTCCCATTTGTATGATAAAAGCAAAAGCTTTTTCGTTTACGTCATATTCTGGCAAGCTAAGTAAATGATCTACATCAATAATTGCAGAGAGTGCGATGTTGTTGTTGTTCCAACCTTTTGTAATCATCTGTGTTCCTATGACAATATCAATTTTACCTTCACTGAAATCTTTGTATAGTTTATTGTGTACGCCTGTTTTTTTCATTGTTGAACTATCTACTACGACTATACGAGCTTTAGGGAACACCTTATTGAGTTCTCTTTGAATTTTTTGTGTTCCTATGCCTATATGTTCAATTGGAGCTTTACACTTAGCGCACTTACGAGTAGTTTTTTGTTTGTAATTACAATGAGTGCAACTGTATTGACCCTTTGTGACACTAATCAAGGCACGTGTACATGTCGGACATTTGGCAACTTCACGACATTTTGAACATACTGAAAAAGCGCTCATTCCTTGTCTATTTACAAAAAGTAAAACCTGTTTTTTATCTTTCAAAGCATATTTAATATTTGAAATCAAAATCCTAGAAAGTGGAGATTTATTTTTGTCCCATCTTTCTTTTTTCATATCAATGACTTCAATTTTGGACTTTTTTAGATTGTTTAGTGATATAAACTTTGTGCCAGTTTTGTGTTTTTTGTGATAGAAATCTACAACTCTGGGAGTAGCAGATGTCATGATGTGATTACAATTAAATTCTTGTGCTAATTTTTGAGAAGCTTTGCGAGTATCAAATAGGGGATTGTGTTCCCATTGTTTGTGGTTCATATCGTGAGCTTCATCTACCACCACAAATCCCAAATCATTGAAAGGTGCAAATAGCGCAATCCTTGTACCTATTATAATTTTTATTTTGCCAGACTTTATATCACGCCAATGTTTATAAAATTCCCCCTTACCTAATTTACTGTGTAAAATAACTGTCTCGCTAGCAGGGAAGAAGTGACGAATAAATGCGTTAAAGTAAGGTGTTTGTAAAAGTTCGGGCAATAAGTATAAAACTTGTTTGTTATTTTTTACTACCTCTTGCATGAGAGAAAAGAGTACAGAAAATTTATCAGATTGATTGGTAATGTGCAGAAAATATTTATTGAAAGAATCTAGAGAAGAATCTGAAATAGTGGAAATTATCTTTTTTTGTTGAGGTGTGGTGGTAATCTTTTTTTGTTTAGTTTTTTGAGCAACCGTGCTACCACGCGTTTGTGTGCGTTTTGGCAAAAAATGCTTAAGCACAATTCCCATAGGTGAGAGATAATAATCAGAAATAAATTCAGCCAGGTGTAGTTGCTCTATGGTAAGAAAATCTTTTTCTAAAACTCTAGCAATTGGACGTAATTGAAAATTGCTTTCACGAGGAAAATCCTTACTACATCCTGTGACAACTCCTTCAAGTCGACGCTTGCCAACAGGAACTTCTACAAGCGTGCCAATAGATAATTCATCTCGATAAGTATAAAAAAACGACTGATCACGAGTTAGAGTAATTCGTGTTATCGGTGCTACTGAAATAAGAAATTTTTGAGTATTTTTTTGCATGTAACCATTGTAGCACAAAAAAGCCCTATCCATTTCGATTAGGAAATAGATAGGACTCAAACCTTATTTGATTTTATTGTAGATAGCATGTACCAAAATAAAGCCAGTGGGCATTAAAATGTACAAGCTATAAAATCCAGTAAAAAGAAATGTTTGAACTGGATCAAACATTATGATTAAAACGTTTCCAAACCAAATGGAAAACAGTGTCCCTACTAAGAGACTTAAATAAATCACAAACGTGTTTTCTAAGAAAACATGCCACTGTTTGGCTCTACGCCATAGTGACTCTGTAAACGTAGTAGAAAAAATCATAAGCATTAAGATTACTGTGATTTCTTGCCATGTGGCATAATGTTTTTTTGGGTATATTCTCAAGAAGAGAATAAGAGCATTTACAACTGAAAAAAGATAGAGTGCTAGGGTTTTTGTCAAGGGAAAATCATTTGTTGTTTTCATCACAATACACCTCTTATTCTTATATAGTTTATCTTGTTAAAATACAACTTTCAATCATAACATATATTTACTGGATTGTCAAGCGTTGTTTTTTGTGCCAAAATAGCGTATTATGAGCATTAGATTGATGATTTTAACTATATTTTTTTATGCAGAGAAAAGTATTTATTGGAATTGATTTGGATGAGCATGTTAAAAAGATGCTTGTTAAGTCTGTGAGTAAATGGCACAATTTGCCTATTAAGTGGCACAAGGAGGAGAGTTTGCATATTGCACTTTTGCCTATTGGGTGGGTAAATGAGGATGATGTTTTTGAAATTTCTGATGCACTAGAGATGGTCGCTAATGATGTTAATACTTTTACCATTAATTTTGATAAAATTTTAACAGTTTCAAAAAACAATTCTGATAATATAAAAGAGGCTCAATTAGTTAGGTTGGAAGGGGATGATAGTGAGGAATTAAAAGTTCTTTTTGAAAAGATTGAGGAAGAATTAGGGTTACCCGTCGTACAAAAAAAACATTTTAAACCTTTAGTCACGCTTGGACGAATGCGGGCAAAAAAGTGGAAAGAATTGGAAGAATATCCAGACATTAATATTGATTTTCCCGTGATGATGGATGTGTTTCACATTGCACTTTTTGAAAGTGTGCAAATAAATGGCAAGTGGCAAGTGGAGCCTGTACGTATATTTGAATTAAAATAATTTTTTGATATAAAACACACCTTCGTAGGCAAGGTCCAACCTAGGGTCGACCTTTAGTAAAATGAACACAAATTCGCAAGTTTATATTTTTGGTACACGTATTGATAATTTATCCAAAAAAGAAATTTTGGATAAAATTGTTAATTTTGTTGGTCAAAAAAAGTTTCATTATATTGTCACATTGAATCCTGAAATTTTATTGAAAACAAAAAAAAATATTTCATTTCAAAAAATTGTAAATAATTCTGATTTAAATATTTCTGACGGAATTGGTATAAAATTTGCTTTTTGGCGATATGGGCATAAATTAAAATCTCGCTATACGGGAATTGATTTGATGTGGGATGTTTTGGAAATAGCAAATAGAGATAATTTACAAGTGTTTTTGCTTGCAAATGAAAATGGACTTAGTTCTTGGCAAGAAACTGCTAAATCAATCAAAAAAGTATATCCAAAACTAAAAATAAAAGGTCAAAATGTAAACCAAAATAATTGTTTTGATACTACCAGTATTAAAAGTGATATATTATTTACTAATTTTGGCGCACCTTTGCAAGAAAAAATTCTTGCAAATATCAAAAAAAACAATTCTGTATCACTTAAACTCGGAATTGGAGTAGGTGGTTCATTTGATTATATTACAGGAAGAGTATCTAGAGCGCCTGAACTAGTACGTAATT
The DNA here is from genome assembly GCA_027031945.1 of Candidatus Moraniibacteriota bacterium. Lineage (GTDB taxonomy): Bacteria > Patescibacteriota > Minisyncoccia > Moranbacterales. The sequence continues at coordinate 2,242 of JALVPE010000060.1, read as the reverse complement.
TGGGACTAGAATGGTTATATCGATTAATTAGACAACCAAATAGGTTTAAACGTATTTTAACTGCTGTTGTTATTTTTCCAATTACCATATTAAGTAGACAAAAATGTAAATAAATGTTATATTTGACGGTATCGTTTTTTAATTTAATTATACATATGGAGCATTTGCTAAAAAATAATCGTATAAATAACATTATATCTATTCCACTCATTGGCATTCTAATTTTTCCTTTTTTGCTACTTGATATATTTGTTGAAACTTATCATAGAATATGTTTTCCGCTTTATGGAATTCCTATTGTGGAAAGATCAAAATATTTGATTTTTGATAGATATAAACTGGATTATTTAAATAATACACAAAAAATAAATTGTACATATTGTGCTTATATAAATGGTTTGTTAAAATATATTACAGAAATTGCTGCTCAAACAGAAATATATTGGTGTGCTATTAAGCACAATAAAAAGGATGCTATTTATCCGGAACATCAAAAAAATTTTTTGGATTATGGAGATTTAGTAGCTTTTAATAAAAAGTATAAACGGAATTTAATTATTTTAGAAAATAAACATGAATAATAAAAAGGAGATTCGTGTGCGATTTGCACCATCACCTACTGGAGAATTACATATTGGTGGATTGCGTACGGCACTCACTTGTTTTTTATTTGCCCGCAAAAACAATGGAACTTTTATTTTGCGTAGTGAAGATACTGATCGTACACGATTTGTTAAAGGTGCTGCAAAACGCCAAATTAAAGATATGCAATGGGCGGGGTTAAAAATAGATGAAGGAGTTATTATAGATAAAAATGGTAATCTTGTAGAGGTTGGTAATTTTGGTCCATATATTCAATCTAAACGTTTGCATATTTACAAGAAGTATGTCAATCAACTATTAGAAGAAAAAAAGGCTTATCGTTGTTTTTGTACTGCTGAAAGATTGGAACAAATGCGTGAACAACAACAAGCTCAAAAATTACCACCAAAATATGACAGAAAATGTGCTCATTTATCCCAAGAAGAAGTTCAAAAGAAAATAAATGCCGGCAAAGATTATGTAGTACGATTCAAAATTCCTAAAGGGAAAACTACATTTGATGATCTGGTTTATGGTCATATAGAAGTAGAAAATTCCACGTTAGATGACCAGATAATTATGAAGTCAGATGGATTTCCTACATATCATTTAGCTGTGGTTGTGGATGATTATTTGATGAAAATAACACACATTTTCAGAGGAGCTGAGTGGATTGCCTCAACTCCAAAGCATGTATTACTATATGAAGCGTTTGGTTGGCGTGAAAATATGCCGGCATTTTGTCATATGGCAAATATTTTAGATAAAAATAAGAAGAAATTATCAAAACGAGACGGAAGTGTATCAGTAGCAGATTTCCGTAAAGAAGGATATCCGAAAGAAGCAGTAATTAATTTTATAGCGCTTTTAGGTTGGAATCCTAAGACTCAACAAGAAATTTTTACAATGAAAGAACTTGTGGAGCAATTTGATATTGCAAAAATGAATAAGGCTGGAGGAGTATTTGATAGAGATAGGCTAAAATGGATGAGCAAGGAACATATCAAAAAAATGAGTGTTGCAAAAATTTATAAAGAAAGCTTGCCGTTTTTACAACAAAAAGATTATTACAAAAATGCACCAAAAGAAAACAAAACGAAGGATTATATAATAAAGATTATTACGATAGAACAAGATAGATTGGAAAACTTTGCAATGGTTGGACAGGATAATCAATTTTTCTTTAAAAATTCTATTGAAGTAGATAAAGAACTTTTGCGTTGGAAAGATAATACAGATAAACAAACAAAAACCGCTTTAGAAAAAGCACATACTGTTTTACATAATGTGTCAGAAGAAAATTGGACTCGTGAAAATTTAGAAAAAATATTAATGGATGCGGCAGGGGATAAACGAGGGGATTTTTTGTGGCCTTTGAGAGCTGCTCTTACAGGAGAGAAACGTTCTCCAAGTCCATTTGATTGTGCTTGGGTTATTGGCAAAGAAAAAACAATATTGTATATTTCAAATGCAATTGCAACTTTTGAGTAGGTAGAAATACTTAACTAATTTATAAAACAGATAAATTTCTATTAGGTGATATTCATTAGCTTTTCTTAAATTCTAACCCAAATCTTAATTAAACAAATAGGAAAATTTTTCAAAATCTTCTCCATTAAACACTTCTTTTGGAGTACAATAATTTAATCTTTTACGAGGT